>JAOZRQ010000023.1 GCA_029940115.1 Desulfobacterales bacterium | reverse complement strand
GTTGGGGAGTCGGCCCATTTGGGAAAAAGCCGGGTTTATTGTCCTGCACACAGCACGTTCACATAAAATCAGAAACTTACAAGAGGAGAGCAACCATGAAAAGAATTCAGGACATGGAGATTTCAGGCAAGCGGGTCTTTGTCAGGGTGGATTTCAATGTCCCGCTGGATGACGTCCGGAACATCAGGGATGACACCCGGATACGCGGGGTCTTGCCGACCTTGCGATACGCGCTGGACCATCAGGCGAAACTGATCGTCGCGTCCCATCTCGGCAGGCCCAAGGGGACGGTGGTCCCAGAGATGAGCCTTGCCCCGGTGGCCAATCGGCTGGGGGAGCTCCTTGGGCAAACGGTCAGGATGGCAGAGGACTGTGTGGGGCCGGATGTGGAGAGGCTCGTATCCGAAATGAAGCCGGGTGAGGTGATTCTCCTTGAAAACCTGCGGTTTCACCCGGAAGAGCAGAAGAATGAGGACGCGTTTGCCAAGAACCTCGCGAGGCTCTGCGATGGGTATGTCAATGACGCTTTTGCGGTATCTCACCGGGTGAACGCGTCGGTGGACGCGATGGTGAGACACACGCCATTGTCCGGGGCCGGTTTTTTGTTGCAAAAGGAACTCGACTATTTCAAAAAGGCGATGGCCGCACCCCAGCGTCCCTTGGTGGCGATTGTGGGCGGAGCCAAGGTGTCGGGCAAACTGGGCGCGCTGGAGAACATGCTTCGGCATGTGGACAAGCTGATCATCGGGGGGGCCATGGCAAACACGTTCCTGAAGAGCGCGGGCTGTTCGGTGGGAAAATCAAAGATCGAAGATGACCGGATGGACACCGCGAAGACCATCATGGAGAAGGCGGCTGAGAAGGGCATCCCGTTTTACCTGCCGGTGGATGCGGTGGTGGCGGAGCGCTTTGAGCCAGATGCCCAGATCAAGAAGGTCCCTGTGCAGGAGGTCCCGCCCGACTGGATGATCCTGGATATCGGCCCGGCCACCTCCCTGCTCTATGCAGAAGCCCTGTATGACGCGAAGACGATCATCTGGAACGGCCCGTTGGGCGCATTCGAAATGGACGCGTTCAGCAGGGGAACCCTCGCGATGGTCCGAAATGTGGCCGATTCTTATGCATTGACAATTGTGGGCGGCGGTGATACAGATGTGGCTGTCCGCAAAGCGGGGGAAGCCGAAAGAATCAGCTATATGTCAACAGGCGGCGGCGCGTTTCTTGCCCTGATGGAAGGCAAGACGTTGCCGGGTGTGGCCGCGCTGAATGACGCGGATAAGGGGTGAAAAACTGCATGAAAATACACTCTCCCCCTTATTGATCAATTTCTCTGGCTCATGTATGCAACTCATAATGAGTACAGAACAAAAAGTTGTTCCAAAGAAAGGCATCCTTCATTCGGGGGTTTTCTGGCTGACATTCAGTTTGCGAACCACCTCACAAATTTGAGCCTGATATCGGAAGTCACAAACTTGTGAGAAAGTGCAAACTACTGCCCGACCAAATAAGTTTTGACAAGTGCGCTATATAAGGGAACTTGTCAAAACTTATTTGGTCAGGCACTACTTTGAAGGATGCCCAAAGAAACTTAAATGCTCTCTGTGTACAGGACAAAAATTCGGGAATGGGCGGGAAACCCGGCCCCCGACAAAAAACGTCGGGGGCGAGCTTTTTTCCAAACGGGCCGACTCCCCAACTGCAAGAAAAAGCCGGGTTTCCCTCCTCAAATCATTTTTTTGTCCTGATTATAACGGATTTAGGGGAGGCCTTGAACTCGAACTCGAACGTGAACTTATACTTGAACGTGAACGTGAACTCATACTTGAACTTGAACTTGAACTCGAACTTGCCCACAAATGAAGTTCACGTGCACGTTCAGGTTCAGGTTCAGGTTCAGGTTCACGGGCAGGCGGCCTCCCCGAAAAGCGTTATAATCAGTTTTTGTCCTGTACACAGAAATGCTCTATCAAAAAAGGTGGGACAGGACATTGGCTTATTGGAATACAAGGGAAGAACTCAGCCATGCAAACCGATTGAGGCGCTCTTATTATGAACTTTTGAGGGATGACTTGGATCAGTTCATACTCCAACACGGACTAACCGATTCTTACAATAATTTCTGCACCAGGGAAATTCCCTATCCGTTTGTGGAAAAACGGGAGCTGAAGCCCCGGGCCATCCTTCCGGACAGGGAATATGAATGTCAGAATGCCTTTCTGGTGGTCTTCATGGAAGACCGAATCCCTGCTGTTCACAAAAAATATATCCGGTTCTTTGACGCAAACCGCGCCACCAAGACAAATCTCCTCCGCTCCAAGACTCTTCCCCTTACGGATGAGCTGGACACCTATCAGAAACATTTGGAATCGGCTCATTTCTTTGATTTTCTGAAGGTCCTCCTCCCGGTGGATTATGCCCTTCTGATTCAAAGGGATTCGACCAGTCAGACGAGACACAGGTACGGCCTTTCCCATTTTCATGTCCGAATTGACTGGCCCATCGCGGATGCGGCAGAGTATCTCGGCAGGACGCTTCGCTACATCTCAAAGGATCTCTATGAAAAAGGGGACAAATATGCGGAGGATGTTCAGAAGAAATTCTTCGAATATTATGGATTTCCCATGATGGTCGGCGGCAGACGGACCGCGGCGAGTGTGGCCGCCCAGTATCTGAGACGCATTCCATGTATATCCACAATTTATGCAGGGAGCAGTGAGACAAGGGCCGTCATACGGATTTCCGAAGAGGGGACCTCAAAATGGGTGCTGATGAAGCTCACCGGGGAAGAGGTCAGCCAAGTCGCGGAGGCAAACACCCTCAAGGTGAAAACCTTCAAGCAAAATTATGTGGTGGGCCGTGAGGAGGAGGACAGCCTGTGCATTTTCCAAGCAGCTTATGCATGCACGGACCACGCAAGGCCGCCGGACGACGGCAAGTTGCGGGAGATCAAGGCGGATCTCTATTGGCTCAGGGTGAGTAGCCAACATATCCTTCCGATACCCGGATCGTGGAAATATCCGCCGTTGCCCTATAATATCATTTATCAGTGATCAGTTACCAGCAAACAGTGATCAGTACATCACTTTTCAAGTCCATACCCTGATTATAACGCTTTTCGGGGAAGCCGCGTTCGGTCCGTGAACGTGCTTGTCGTGCTCGTGAACGTCCAAGTTCACGGGCACGTTCATGTTCACGGGCACGTTCATGTTCACGGGCACATTAAGTACCTGGCCATATATTTTCAGGTGTTTGCATATGTGAGGATCAGACAACCCACAAACCGCGGATGGACGCGGATGAGTCCGCACACAGGCCATCCGCGTTTATCCGCGTCCATCCGCGGTTCGCAATGTGAAAGTTGTCTTCCCAAGGAAAATCCTGAAAAACTTTTGGCCGAGTACTTAGTCGATCTTGGTCACTGATCACGGGTCACTGAATCACCTTCATCATGGCCGTCTCATCACAATCGGGGAATTTGACGCAGAGGATGCAGTCTGACCAGATTTTCAGGGGAAGGGCTGACCGCTCTATTTTCACAAAACCGAATTTCTCAAAAAATCCCGGACGATAGGTCAGGGTGAACACCTCCTTTATATTAAACGCCTTTGCTTCGGAAAGGGCTGTCTCTGTCAGTTGGGTTCCGATCTGCTTTCCAGTGTGGTCCGGATGCACGGCCAAAGACCGTATTTCCGCAAGGTCTTCCCAACAGAACTGCAACGCACAACAGCCCACCACGCTCTCCGCTTTGTCATCCACATAGACTGAAAAATCCCTGACATGATCGTACAGCTGGCTCAGGGGACGGGGGAGAAGTTCCCCTCGGTTGCCGTATTCCTGAAGAAGGCTGTGGATGGTTTTGATATCCTGTATCGTTGATCTTCTTATCATTGCTTGGCAGTGATGATCACCACTTTCCCATCCTCCGGAGTGACAGATCCGGCCAAGGGGATTTGGCAATTCAAACCGAGGATGGGGAAGTTGTTCAATCTCTGTTCCTTGATTTTTTTTGATCCTGACAGAAACTGAAAAAACTGGGTTTCCGCCTCTTTGACAAATTATTTATTTATTATGTCTTGAAATTCGTCCTTTGCTGTGGTATGTTTCCGCCTCTTTGACAAATTGTTTATTATGTCTTGAAATTCGTCCTTTGCTGTGGTATGTGACTTTCAATCCGACGAGAGTTTCTCGGACAACACCCAGCGTGGGAACGAGATGGTCGTCACTTTGGGATTGCAATCCGCGGGAGCGGAGTGACGAATTTGTGAATTGCTGTACTACCACACCACTTTGTATGTTCGCCCGGCTCGGACTTCGGCGTGAGCTCAGACTTCGGCGAGCTCAGTCGAGCCGTCGAACGATTGGCAAATCCGAGCCGCCGGATTTGGCAATCCGGCGTGAGCCGAAGGGTGACGAACTTATGGATTGCTGTACTACTGACGCTTGAACATGGCATCAAAAAAAGAAAAAGGAGAGTCTGAATGAAAAAAATTGTTTGTCTGTTCGCCGTGCTGTTTCTGTCTGCACTGCCGGCCAGCGCGCTGGCCGAAACCTGTCGGATATCGGTCAGCCAGTTTGTGGAGCATCCGGCCCTTGACGCGGTGCTGAAGGGCTTCCAGGATTACATGAAGGAGAAGGGGATCAGCGTGGATTACGCTGTCCACAACGCCCAGGCCAACATGGCCACGGCCACCCAGATCGCCAGCCAGATCATGGGGGAGAAACCTGACCTGATCCTCTCCATCGCCACACCCACATCCCAAGCATGTGCTCAAGCCATGAAAAAATCCCCCCATATGCAGAAAACCCCTTTTCTGTTCACCGCTGTCACCGACCCACTGGCTGCCGGCTTGGTCAAAGACCTGACCCGTCCGGGCGGAAACATCACCGGGGTCTCAGATATGTTGCCGGTGGACAAGCACATGTGGATGGTGAAACGGTTTCTTCCGAACATGAAGAGGCTCGGCATCATGTACAACTCAGGGGAGGCCAATTCCAAAGTCACCGTGGACACCATCCATAAGGAAGGCAAAAAGATCGACATTGACGTGACGGACGCGACCGTCTTCAAGTCGAGTGAGGTGTATCAGGCGGCCAAAAGTCTGATCGGCCGGGTAGATGCCATTTTCATCCCCACCGACAACACCGTTGTCTCTGCCTTGGAATCGGCCATCAAGGTCTGCATCCAAAACAAGATGCCCCTGTTCTGTGCAGATGTGAATTCCGTTGCCCGAGGGGCAGTGGCTGCCATGGGATTCGATTATTACAAACACGGATACCAGACCGGCGCAATGGCCCAGCGAATTCTGGAAGGTGCTGATCCCGCTGAAACCCCGGTGGAAACCCAGAAAGAACTCCAACTCCATCTGAATCTCAGGTATGCAAACCTCATGGGCGTCAAAGTGCCAAAAGCACTTTTGGAAATGGCGGACAAGGTTTATAAATGAGGCGTGAAACGTGAGGCGTGATGCGTGAGACGTGAAGACAGGACCTGTCATTCCGAGCAGATGACGGAACCGGCAATCCCTGCGGGCCTCATTCGCTCAAAACGAGGTTCCCGTCATCCCTGACAAAAGACGTCAGGGCCACCGAGATTCAAATCCGAAATCCGAATGCCCACCGTTGTGACCGAAAACCCGGATCAGGATGTACCGCTGATCCGAAAGATCGCCTTGGATGCCAGCCTTGACGAGGCTTACGACTGACTGTGTGACCGTCGGAAGGACTATTCCAAAAAATCCGAATGTCGAAATCCGAAATGCAAAACAAATCCGAATGACCGAAATTCAAAATCTGAGACATTCAAATTTCGGATTTGTTTCGGATTTCGGATTTGTTCTTCATGAGACCTAGTACAGCACTTCGTAAATTCGTGACCCTCCTTTCAGGAGGCTGACAGCCTGACTTTGCATGGTCGGCCGAAGTCATCATGGGGAGGGTCACGGACTTCCAAAGTGGTGTACTAGGGAGATTGAAGCCTCTCATCGTGTCTCGGGGACAGTGGAGGTCATCCGTTCGCCGCCTTCCTCGCCAAGTCCATTTCCCTGCGCCATTCTGCTGAACCGTGGTAGCCTGCCTGCGCACCGCCAAGTTCCGGACTCTTTTCTTGCCTTTCGTTTTTCGTGTGCTGGTGCTTGCTCCTTCTGTCATTTTTCCTCCTCATTTGTTTGATACTTAATGCTTGTAGGGTTCAGGTTAGATTGTTGCCGACGCGCCATTGCTCACCATTTTTTGGGGTTGGTGCGTCTGCTTTCGCCATGAGCGCGTCCGGGGCATCGTCTTCTCCCGCTTCCATGACCAGTACCCTGTCAAATGCCATGGCTTCGCTGATATCATGGGGAAATGAAGATCAGTACGATTTTTAATATAATAAACATGCATCCCTTTGTCAAGGCGGCACAGACACTTTTTTTCAAATTCCGGGAAAAATGAGGGTCCCACGCGAAGCGTATTCCAGGTTTTTCCGGAATGAAAAATGTGCTTGACATAATTGAGATGTAGCTGTAATGTAGCTTCAATTTAGCTTTGAAAGAATGACGGGTCAGAAACAGACCATCAGGAATCAGGAGAGTGCCAATGCTTTTAGAAGGGAAGAACGCAATCGTCAGCGGCGGTTCCCAAGGGATCGGGGCCGCCACTTCCATTGAGTTTGCCAAAGAGGGCGCGAACGTCTGCCTCCTTTTTCGGAAACATGAGGATGAGGCGAGAAAGATCGAAGACGAGATCAAGGGAATGGGCAGAAAGGCCATTGCCGTCCAATGTGACATATCCGCGTTTGCCGATGCCGAACGGGTGGTGAAGACGACACAGGACGAGTTCGGCAGCGTTGACATCCTTGTGAACAACGCCGGCATGAACTGGGACGGCGTATGTTGGAAGATGAGCGAAGAACAGTGGGACCGGGTCATCGAGGTGAATCTGAAGGGCTATTTCAACTTCACGCGCAATGTCGCGCCCCTTTTCAAAGACCAGAAATCCGGAAAGATCATCAACGTCACCTCCATCAACGGCCTGCGCGGCAAATTCGGACAGACCAACTATTCCGCGTCCAAAGCCGGGATCATCGGCTACACCAAGGCCTTGGCAAAGGAGCTCGGCGGTTTCGGCGTCAATGTGAACGCGGTGGCCCCCGGACTGATTGAGACCGCCATGCTCAAGCAATCCGATTCCCGGGACAAAATCATAGACATGGCAATGAACGAAATCGTGCTCAAACGCGTGGGTCTGCCCGAGGACGTGGCAAATGTCATCACATTCCTCGCATCAGACAAGTCCAGACACATCACCGGCGAAGTCATCAAGGTTGATGGGGGGCAATACATTTAAGCTCCAAGCTGTAAGCTCTAAGCTGTAAGCTGTAAGCTCTAAGCTTGTCATTACGCTTGCAACTTACAGCCTACAGCTCAAAGCTTACAGCCTACAGCTTACAGCCTACAGCTTACAGCCTACAGCCTACAGCTTACAGCTATACATCAGGAGACGATTATGGGAAAGGTAGGAATTATCGGCGTGGGGCAGAGCACATTTGTCCGGCAATATCCAGGCTCGATCCGGGAACTGGTCTTTGAGGGATTCAAGGAAGCCATGCAGGATGCACAGCTCACCACCAAGGATATCGACGCGTCCGTGGTCTGCTCGGCTCCGGAATATGACAAGCAACGGTCTCCAGCGGGGGTCTTTGCGGAGTATCTGGGCCTGAACCCCCAGCCCACCTTTTATGTGGAGACATTATGCTCCTCCAGCAGCACGGGCCTGAAACTGGCCTACTCCCTAGTCGCGTCCGGGTTGCATGACGTGGTGGCGGTCCTCGGGTTCCAGAAGATGTCGGAGATATCCTCTGCCGAATCCCAAGAGCGGATGGGCCGGGGCGCGGACATTCAGTGGGAGAGCCCCTTTGGGACCATGATGCCCGCGTATTATGCCATGTACGCGAACGCGCATATGGAGACGTATGGAACCACTCCTGAGGACTTGGCCATGATCCGGGTGAAGGCCGGAACTTACGGCCAGTTGAACGACAAGGCCGCGTTCCGCAAAGGGATCACCATGGAGATGTTCGCGGACCCGGAGAACCGAATGGCCGGGCCGGTGGCGAGTCCGCTTCGGACCGGGGACTGTTGCGCGAATGCCGACGGCAGCTCCTGCGTGATCGTGGCCAGCGAGGAGAAGGCCAAGGCCTTCAGCAAGAAGCCGATATGGATATTGGGACTCGGTGCGGCATCCACCACAGTGAACTTGGCCGGCAGGGACCTCTTCACCGGCCTGACCGTGGCCCAACAGGCCGCGCAACAAGCCTATCAGATGGCGGGCATCACCCCAAAAGAGATTGACGTGGCAGAGGTTCACGACTGCTTCACCATCGCCGAGATGATGGCGTATGAAAACCTCGGCTTTGCAGAACCCGGGCAAGGGAAGGAGCTGATTCGGGCCAAGGAGACCTACAAGGAGGGACGCATCCCGGTGAACGTGGATGGGGGCCTGCTCTCCAAGGGCCATCCCATCGGCGCGACCGGCGGTTCCCAGATACGGACCATCGTGTTGCAACTCAGGGGCGAGGCCGGCGACATTCAGGTCAAGGATCCGGAGATCGGGCTGGTCCACAACATCGGCGGCGTGGGACTTTACGGAAATGTCACGGTTTTAGGGAGGTGAAAAATGGGCAAGAAAAAGGAAGTGGATGATCGGTTCAAAAAGTTCGGGACAGTCAGCTTTGCCGCCATCACCAAGATCAACGACTTTGTCACCTCACTTGAAGAGGGCAAGGTCATGGGGACCCGATGCACGGACTGCGGCATGATGCTCTTCCCGCCCCGGGCCGACTGTCATCAGTGCCTTGCCAGCAACATGGAGTGGTTTGAGGTCTCCGGCACAGGCAAGCTCGTGACCTACAGCAAGCTCGAATACGCGCCGATGGGATTCAAGGAGGATCTCCCCTACAGCATCGCAGTGCTCGATTACGGCGATTACAAAGTCTTTGGCAGAATCGCCAGCGATGTCCCGGAAGACCAGATCAAACTCGGGATGGAGATGAAAACAGTGGCCAACGAACTGCCGAACAAGCAACTGAACTATGTTTTTCAACAGATTGGTTAGTGGTCAGTTGTCAAAGACCTCCGAGGTTTCCAAAACCTCGGAGGTCTCATAAATCCGGCTTTTTTCCAAACGGGCCGACTCCCACAACAATCAACTGACAAAAAGGAATGTGAAATGTCCAAACTGAAGCATCTGAAGGTGGAAACGGCCGAGGGCGTTGCCCGGATTCTGTTTGCCCGGCCCAAGCATAATGTGTTGAACATTGAAATGATGAAAGAGCTGAATGGCCAATTGGAAAAGTTCCTTGATGATGATGACCTCAAATGCATCGTCATCTCAGGCAAGGGCCCGAGCTGGTGCGCGGGGGTTGAGGTCTCAGATCACAAGCCGGAGATGGTGCATGACATGATCGCCACGTTCAACCGCATCTTCGAATTGTTCGACAATCTCGAAGTGCCGACCATCGCGGCGGTTCACGGGGCCTGCCTTGGGGGCGGCATGGAGGTCGCGATTGCATGCGATATCATCGTCGCGTCAAAGAAGGCGGTCTTTGGCCAGCCGGAGATCAAACTTGGATTCTTCCCGCCATATGCGGCCATCCGCCTGCCCCAGTTGGTGGGGCCGGCAAAGGCTGTGGAGATCTGCACCACCGGCAAGCGATACTCCGCAAAAGAGGCCCAGAAAATGGGGCTTGTCAGTTACCGGGTGGATGAGGAGGATGAGTTCACCGAGACAGTGGAGAATCTCGTGGGCGAAATCAAGACGAGCAGTCCCCTCATCATCCGCCTGAACAAGCGCGCAGTGAGGGAGAATCTCGGAATGGACTTTCCCGAGGCGATTGAGGGGGTCAATGATCTTTTCCTGAATACCCTGATGCAGACCGAGGACACGTTGGAAGGGATCAAGAGCTTCGAGGAGAAGCGGAAGCCTGAGTGGAAGAACAGATGAGGAAAAACCAAGTTTTTTGAAAAAACTTAGGGCATCTTCATTTTGTGTGAAAGTGGTTTTGCATTTTTCGGATGGAGAAAGTTTGTAGTTCCGCGGAACTACAAACTGGGGACAATCTCCTTCTTGAAATCGGCATCCTTCATTTTGCCTGAAAAATAGTTTACACTTCTCAGATGCGCCAGAAGTTTGTAATCCCGCCTTTAGGCGGTGCCACACCGCCTAAAGGCGGAACTGCAAACTGGGGACAATCTCCTTCTTGAAATCCATAGTTTCCTTATCCTCAATACGGCGGCATCAAGCGTCGCAGTCCATGGAAAAGAAGGATGACCAGGAAGAGCAGATTGCGTGGGATGACACCGTAAAAAGGGAGTGTCTCGGGTGAACAGGGTGAACCGGATTCGCAGACTTCCGCCACCTGTTCTCCCAGAGTCTCCACCCACTTCCGGGTTCGGGGCCATTCCCACAGATGGGTGAGCCAGTCCGGGGGAATGCCTTCGGGTCCGGTGCGGGAGCCGATGATCGCCCCCACAATGGCCGCTGTGGTGTCGGTATCCCCGCCACAGCGGATGATCTCCCTCACCGCTGCTCCGAGATCATTCTGATGCCGCAACCAGCAGTGGATGACAGGCGGGATGGTATGGTACATATACCCGCTGATGCCGTTGGGCAAGCCGATGGATGCGGCAAAGGCCGGGGTGGTCTGATCTTTTTCAACGCTCTCCGTGACTCGGGCCATCAGATCAAGGAACGCGCCGGCATCCTCTCCGATGAGGCGTTTCTGCAGCATGCCGTGATATTCGTGCGCGGGGACCTCCTGCCCATTGCTGGCCATGTGCGCTGCGAGGGCGGCCGCGTAGGCCCCGAATGTTGCTTTGGGGTCGGTATGGGTGACGCGTGTGGAAGATCGCACCAAGTCCCGCATTTTGTCAGGGTTATCTCCGTGGCAGACGCCGATCAGGGGGCTTCGCATGGCAGGCCCGTTCCCCGCTGAAAAGACCCCGCTGGTCTCCCCCGAAAATCCGAGCCAGAGTTTGATGATGGATCTCAGCGTGGCACTTCCGACGCCTCCGGGAAGTCCCAACAGCCAGATTCGGAGTCTCCAGGAGAGCGCCACGGTGAACTTCTCCGGATCCCCAGCGGAAGATATCAACGCTTGAGCCGTCATGCAGGCATGTTCGGTATCGTCCGAGACCATGCCTTTTCCAAAAAAGAAGTGGTAGCCCCCTGTGTCCCGAAAGAGACGCCGGCCCCTCCGCTTGGACAGATTCTCAAAACACAACCCCATCGCGTCCCCCACAGCCGTTCCGAGAAGACACCCAACAATGGAACACCTCTTCACCATCCTTCATCCTTAAGGAACTGAAAATAAATGCAAAAAACGGTCGGCTCCGCCCTGCTGTGCCAAAAGGAATTGCAGATCTTTCTGCACCAGTTCCCTCAATATGAGTCTCGCGGTGGCGGGCTCACCATTGAGAAAAAGGGAGACGGCCTCATCAAGCAATGCCGTCGCAAATTCCGGATCTTGCCGCAGTCGGTGACCGACTGTCTCTTTGTAGTCCTTGGCAAATTCGGACATGATCATCTCCTTTTGCGTTTGTCCGCCTCTTTTTTGCGTTGTTTGTATTCTTGGTGCAACTCCTTTGCCCGATTGATGTCATTCTGTTGGGTCTTCTTCACCCCGCCACCGAACAGGATGATCAGCTGGTCCCTTCCCGCGCCAGATATATCCTGTAGCCCGGTCCCCAGTCAATTCTGTATTCCCCGATTCCGGAGAACCATTTCATGTTGGAAAGGAGTCCCAATTCCAACCGGGCTTTGGCCACGGTCACCTTCGCAGCTGCAACTGCGTTTAGGCTGTCAAACCATTTTTGATACGGATTGGAGCCATCCTCCCTGATGTATTTCTGAACTTTCATGTTTCATATTTCATATTTCATATTTCATATTTCATCCTTCATCCATCCTTCATCCATCCTCCATGTTTCATCCTTCCGGTCACTCTGTGCAGGCGAGTTGGTAGTCAATCACCGCGTTGATCGTCCTCACGGCCGCGTCGGTTATATCCCGCTGGTACAGGAGCACGTTGTAGCTGGTGGAGAGCTTGAACTTCCGCTCCTCCGCGGCGAGTTTCCTCTCCGCGAGTGCTTTAGACAGGGTGGTCTGTCCGCCTCGGTCAGGTTGCCGAGCGCGGTGCGGACCTCCGAGATGATCTCCTGCTCTGTCCGGAGCAACTGGGATCAGGGACCGGCGTTTCTCATGCAGGGCCGCCTGATGGTCCGCCCTCTCCCGTCTCAATCCCCAGGGCTCGGACGTGGTCGGGAATGAACGCCCACGCCGGGACCCGGGTCCAAGTCCAAGGTGAGGCATTGGCGTTCATTCGTGCGCATTCGCGGTCAGAAAGTCCAAGTCCAAGTTTGAGGCTCCCCCAAATCCGTTATAATCAGCCGTCTTCAAAGATCTTCTACCGCCTTCCTGTCTGCATCCATTCCGGCACCCCATCATCTTTGGTTCCCGAAGCGGCCGGCGGCGTTGGGGGAGTCGATGCTCCCGGGGGCGTTGGAGGAGTTGGCTGGCTCGGTTGAAGATCAAAATCAGCCGGGGTCAGGCCGAGTTCTCGGCAGATTTCACCGACCATCCGCTTCTCAGCTTCACTAAAATCGCCGTCAGCTGTTCCCACGGCACAGCAGACGCGCACCAGAAGTTTTGCCTCCTCCGGATTCTTGATTTTGGCGATGGCCTTGAGGGCCTCGGCCTTGCCGATGTGAGCGTCAAATTCAAAGCCCTGCACGAATTTCTCAAACGTGGCGATCACGTCGGACATGTCAAATACGTTCAACGCGTCATCTCGCTGAATAAATCCCCCCATTTTCGCCTTTTCCTCCGGCTTGATCGTGCCGTCGGCAAAGGCCACCATCGCACACCCCGCGACGGTCGCTTCCATGAATTTCTTGTTCTTGACCTTCTTCACCCCTTCGGTCAGGCTGATGGCTTGGGTTTTGGTCCAGCTCTTCATCTCATCAAAGAATCCCATTTTTTTACCTCCTTGTTGGCTTGTAAGCGGTCAACGGCGAGCGGTAAACGGCGGCCAGTGGTCAGCGACAATCCATAACCGCCTACCCTAGCCGCAGGCCGCTGCCCTAACCGCACCAGTCGAAAATGTTTGCCGTTGTCATCCAATGCCTCGTTTTGCCAAGAGCGCTCGCAGACGCTCAAGTTCGGCTTCGGCAGATCGGGCCCGTCGAGCCTCGGTTTCAGCCCGTCGAGCCTCTGCCTCGGCCCTCGTCGGGACAAGCCTGCCGTCATCCGCATGGAAGCGCAGCCAGAGTCCCCTGACGCGCAGGTACTCCCCCTCCCATGCGCCCAGACGCACACCGAGCTCCCGGCTCGGGAGCCGGCCCAGACTGTCCGGGATGATCCTGGCATATCTGTTCCGGATCAGCTCCCATCCGTGGAGCCTCTCCTCCATGGGATCGTAGCAGAAGTACTCCCTCGTGCGGAAGGTCCGCTCGTACAGACTCTTCTTGAATCCGAGGTCGCTGCGGATTGTGGTCCGGGAGGCCAGCTCCACGATCACGTCGGGATACCGTCCCCCCTCCTCCCACACGACCCAAGACTCCCTGTCCAAGGTGCCGTCGGTCCCCCTCACGACGAAGAAGTCGGGTCCCCGGTAATCCTCGCCCTTCACCTGTCGCAGGCTGAAATAGACGAACATGTTCCCGCCTGCAAAGTAGTCGCGGCGGTCACGCCAGTGCCAATGAAGGGAATCTATCAGCAGATTCATCTGTATGCGGTGCCAGTTCGTTTCCAATGGGATGTCGTCCTCCGCAGGCAGTTCGAGGGTTCTCAGTCTCTCATCCAGGTACCGGACCTTCCTCTCAGGAGTCTCCTCATACACCTCCTCATATGCCTCATCCTCATATGCCATCGCTTGCTGGAGAGCTGTCATGATGACCTCCCTTGCTTTTCTGATTTAGGAATCCCGTGAACTTGGACGTGAACTTATGCTTGAACTTGTTCGGAACTGAATGTTCATGTTCACGTTTACGGTCAGCAGGTCTTTCGGAAAGCCTTGCAATCAGTTGTTTTCAATGTCGGATAGCATCTCAGAAATCGGATGGCATGTCAAGCGCATTCCAACCCGGAATCCATCGACACCTGAAAATTTATGGCCGGGTACTTATGATTTGGTTTGCATGTCAAGGTTCAGTTCCATCCCCTGGAAGGTCAATTCCTGAATGGAGATCACCGACACAATGGCCGAATCCTTGATGGTGGAGATGAACTGACCCGCCAAGGGCGGAAGAATGATGCGAGCCGCTTGGGGGAGGATGACATGGCGCATCTGCTGGTATCTTGACAGTCCCAAGGCCGCCGAAGCCTCCCACTGGCCCTTTTCAACGGACTGAATCCCCGCGCGGAAGATCTCCGCGATGTATGCTCCCTCAAACAGGGCCAACGTGATCAGTGCGGAGAGGAAAGCGGAAAAAAATTGTGGACGCGCAAAGAAAAATGTGAGAAATGCCTCGGTTCCGGGGGAGCAGTTCCGAATGAAATCATCCACCCCGACAAGCGGCATGATCTGATCAGCGACGAAAAAATAGAAGATGAAGATCAGCACAAGCGGGGGCAGATTTCGGACAAGCCCCACATATGTCCCGCCGACAAGGTGCCTGAAGAGGCTTCTGCTGACTCGGCAAAGCCCCATGAAGGTTCCGACAACCAAGGCCAGAAGCGTTCCCCAGAAACTCAGCCGGATGGTGGTGAAAAATCCCTGCATCAGCAGGTTCGGAACCCATGTGTCGCTCTCCGGATCATAGCGGAAAAGATACTGGGAAATGGCTCCCCAGTTCCATTGATAATCGATTCCGACTTTCATCCGTAAAGCGACATACCCCGCGGCCGCCAGAACAAGCAACCCCAGCACCATGTCAAGAATGGAAATTTTTGCTCTTTTCATGAAAGTTGTCAGTTGTGGGTTGTCAATTGCCATACTCCTTGACCACTCAGGAACCACGACACCCGGCCCACCTACTACAGCAATTCATAAGTTCGTCACCCCTTCGGCTCCCGCCGGATTGCCAAATCCGGCGGCTCAGATCTGCCAATCGTTCGACTGAGCTCACGCCGAAGTCCGAGCCGGGGGTACGAACTTGCAAAGTGGTGTACCATGCTTGTTTCGGATTGCCAAATCCGAAACATCACGCCATATGCAACCCTCCTTGTCATTCCTGCGAAAGCAGGAATCCACAGTGTCCCTGACGAAAGGTGGATTCCTGCTTTCGCAGGAATGACAGTGAAAACACCTGCCGGATTTGTCAATTCGGGAATGGGAAGTTGTTCGGTCATGGATGCTCAGGTTGAAATATAAGTATTTCACTTGACTTGGCAAGTCCCTTCTGTTAAATGGCAGTTATCTGACAAAGGTTTGTAGAAACCAGGTTTTTGAAAAAACTTGGTTTCTTGAACAAACCAGGCTGTGTACAGGACAAAAACCCGGCTTTTTCCCAAACGGGCCGACTCCCCAACTGCAAGAAAAAGCCGGGTTTCTTTCCATGGGCGGTCCCGACAAAAAACGTCGGGGGCAAGCTTTTTCCCAAACGGGCCGACTCCCCAACTGCAAGAAACCCGGCTTTTTTCCAAACGGGCCGACTCCCCAACTGCAAGAAAAAGCCGGGTTTCTTTCCATGGGGTTTCTTTCCATGGGTGAGAAACCCGGCCCCGACAAAAAACGTCGGGGCAAGCTTTTTCCCAAACGGGCCGACTCCCAACTGCAAGAGAAAGCCGGGTTTCTTTCCTCAAACAGATAAACAGGAGCGAAAATCCATGATGAATTATGAGACTGTGTTGATTGAAATCGGAGATGATTTTGTCGGGGAGATTATCCTGAATCGTCCCGATCACCTGAACACGTTTACGACGCAGATGGCATCAGATCTGAAACAGGCTCTTCAGGAATTGGATGAAGAGGGGCGGGTGCGGGTGATCATCTTGAAAGGGTCTGGCAAGGCTTTCTGTGCCGGAATTGACATAAACGAGTTGTTCGGGAAGACCACGATGGAGTACAGGGAGTGGATTGAGCGGATGGAGGCCCCCCTCGTGACCATCAGCGAGATGAGGAAACCTGTGATCGCCCAAGTTTACGGCACCGCGGCGGCAAACGGCGCGGGGCTGGTCGCCTCATGCGATCTGGCCATTGCCGCGGAGAATGCCAAAATCGGATTGACGGCCATCAACGTGGGATTGAACTGTGTGGGTCCCATCGTGCCGATCTCCCGCTCCTTGGGCAGAAAACGGGCATTGGAACTGCTGCTTTATGGCGAGCTGATCAAGGCCGAGAAGGCTCTCGAAATGGGACTGATAAACAAGGTCGTTCCCAAAGCGGACTTGGAAAAGGAGACCCGGGAATGGGCCGCCAACCTGGCCCAGAAAAGCCCCCTCGCGGTTCAGATTGCCAAAAAGGCGTTCTATTCAGCCGAGGACATGGCGTATCAGAAGGCATTCGAATACATGAACGAGGCTTTCGCCCGCCTGTGCAGCACCCAAGATGCAAAGGAGGGGGTGACCGCGTTTCTGGAAAAACGGAAACCGGAATGGAAAGAGAAATAAAATTTATGCCTGCACTCCGGAGGAAATTGTCTCACAGATTCGACTTGAACAGCGATGCGATCCCGGGGTCACGTTCAAAATTGATTTCGACCAAGTGCTTGAACATTTCCTTGGCAAACAGGCGCACCAGATGCGTTTTGCCCACCTGACGCGCCCCCCGGATGACGAGAGGCTTGCGGTTGGACTTTGATCTCCATTTTTTCAAGTCGTCGAGCGCGAATCTGTACATGGCAATTCACCTATTTAATGATATTTTCATGGGCAATTATCGCATGAACACCGATATTTTCATGGGTAATATTATTGTATCCGCAGCTGTTTTCCCCTCACTTGTCAAGGAAAGATAAGTACCCGGCCAAAAGTTTCCCGAAATTGCTTACAGGGCCATAAGATGAAAATTTTCTCATGATATCCTCCTTTTTCATGGTTGTCAGCAGAACTGAAGATCTCTGCGGATGTCCGTTCAGACCTGTCCCCGACGTTTTTTGTCGGGGATTGATTTTTTTCTGCCTTGTCAAACATCAAGCATCAAACCTCAAGCATCAAACCTCAAGCATCAAACCTCAAGCCTCCCACGCCGCAACACCTCCCGCGCCCCCCTCAAGGTGGATTCCGAAAGGAGCCGCCTCGCATGGTCCTCGGCATCCGCGATCCTCATGTGGGAGATCATCTCCTGCAACGAGGGGAGAAACTTCGGATCAACACTGATTCTGCGGACCCCGATTCCCAAAAGAAAGGGGAGGTACTCCGGCTCATGAGCCATCTCGCCGCACACGGAGACATCCTTTTGCTCCTCTTTTGCGGCCCTGACGATATCCTGAAGCCCTCTCAGCACCGACGGATGATAGGGCCGGTAATAGTCGGCCATCTTCTCGTTTGACCGGTCCACAGCGAGCATGTACTGCACAAAGTCGTTGGTCCCGATGGAGAAGAAATCGGCCTCACGCGCAAATTCCCGGATGATTCCCAAGACAGAGGGGAGCTCAACCATCATGCCGATGACCGGATCAGAATGATGGGCCAAGCCCTCCTCTTCAAGGGAGCGGATGCAATCGTTCACCGCATCTTTTGCCTCACAGAACTCATCCAGCGAGGAGATCATCGGGAACATGATCCGAAAGCCTCCCGCATCTGCCGCGGCCCGGAGGATCGCCCGCAACTGCTGATCGAAAATGTCCCTGTGCCGCAGGCAGAAGCGGATGGACCGGATCCCGACTTCCAGATCCTCGCGGATGGCGGAATTGGGGCAAGCCGGCACCTTGTCCCCCCCGATGTCCAAGGTGCGAATGGTGACTTCCTGATCCGGCAGCTCGTCGAACAGACGCTTGTAAATGAGATGCTGCTCCTCCTCAGAGGGAAATTTGGGCCGAATCAGAAAGGGGAACTCCGTCCGGTACAGCCCGATCCCCTCGGCCTTGAAATCACGGGCAATGGAGAGCTCGCTGAGGAGATTGATGTTGGAGAGAAGATGGACCCGCACACCGTCCTTGGTCCGGGTGAGGGGGGAGACCGCATTTTTCATGAGGGCAGGGGGCTTTTGGGCTTTTTTCAGGGTCTCAAACTGATGGGCAACGCTCTTTTCAGGGCGTATATGGACGTGCCCGATGTCCGCGTCCAAGAAGACCGGTGTTCCCTCGGGCAGGTTCAGCAGTTCGGGCTGATCGGCGATGACCAGCGGGATCTTCAGGGAACGGGCCAGAATCGAGACATGGGAGGTCACGCCCCCCCTGACAAGAATGATCCCTTTGACATCCTCGGACGCGAGTTTCAGTATCTCTGACGGATACAGATCTTGTGCGATGACAATCCTGTCCTCGCGGAATCCCTTCTCCTCTGGAGACCACTTGTAAAGGTTTTTCAGGATGCGGCCGGCCAGATCCTCCATGTCCGTGACCTTCTCCCGGATGTACGCGTTGGAACTGGATGAGAACATGTCAATGTAATGCCCCGCCACCTCCCTCACCGCTTTGGGGGGTGACATGCCGTCCATGATCTGTCCCACGATCTTGTTGATGAACTGGGTGTCCTTCAACATCATGAAATGGGCGTCGAAGATAAGGGACGCGCTTTCAAGCAACTGGTCGGTGAGCCGTTTCTGGAAATCAAGCAACTGATCGGATGTCTGCTGCACGGCCCGGTAAAAGTCTGCCAAGGAAAAGACGTCATCCCGGTCTACCCCGTCATCGGTGAGCAGCTCCCCGTGGCTTCTCCTGAAACGCGTGGCAGGGGCAAACGCGTATCCTTCTGACGCGGAATCCCCTCTGACAAAACGGAGGCTTTGAGACGCTTCCCTGTCAGATGACCTTGCCGGCCTGGCCCCCATTTTGTGAAGGTCCGCCCAGAGTCGGGCGTTTTCAATCGCGCTGGCAAACTGGGAGGAGAGGGCGCGCAACACCACCACATCAATCTCGGTGAAATGATCCTGCTGTTCATGCTGGATCACAAGAACGCCGAATTTGCGGACCCCTCTCATGACAGGGACAGCGAGAAAGGACTCAAAGACCTTTCCTTCCGCCACTTGAGCGGGTTTGGAATTGGGATTGAGCTGGGCACGGCCCTCACGAATGGGCCAAAGTGTCTCATACGTCTTTCCCACCGGGCCCTCACCTGATCTCAGCCGGATCCTGCCGACCTTCTTGGAATTCAGGCCGGGATTCAGGCCGATGGTTGCCTTTAGCACGAGTTCCTTGGTGTTGTCCTCATACAGATAGATCGAACATGCATCCGCGCCCATGTATCGGGAGATCATCCCCACTGTATCCTCAAGAAAGCTCCTGATGTCTGAGCTTTCGACCAACAGCGCGGCAAGATCGCCCATGTCACAGAGCAGACTGAAACGTCCACGGTCCTTTTTCATCATTTTGGATTCAGGAATCAACCCGGCGAGTTCAGAAATGGAAATGATTGGATCGCCATTCCTGAAAACGCTGGGACAAATGTTTAAATGTCGCTGGTTCAACGGATTTTGTGGTTGCATGTGATTTCAGACAGTCACGATCCTGAATGCCACCAGTCTAAGGACAGCCTGCCTTGGGACACAACCCCCACAAGCCGCGGATGGACGCGGTTGGACGCGAATGAGCCCCGGCACAGGCCATCCGCGTTCATCCGCGGATCACCATTTTCAGCCCGCGTCGGAAACCTCAAAAAACCGTTGGAACCAGAAATGTCGAAAGGGGCTTTGACAAGGGGTGAGGATGAGGGGATGAAGGATGAGGGTTGAGGGCTGAGGAATGAGGCGTCCATTTCATCCTTCATGGAAACCCGGCCCCGATAAAATGCGGCGGGCATCAAGCTTTTTTCTGAATGAGCCGATTCCTCTCTTTCCGGAAAAAGCCGGGTTTCCTTCATGTCTCATCCTTCATCCTTAAATATATGGTCGGGGCGAGAGGATTTGAACCTCCGACCCTCTACACCCAAAATAGATGCGCTAGCCAGACTGCGCCACGCCCCGATATTTTCTTTGATAGCATCTTTTTTTTGTTCATGCAAACTTTAAATGAGGTTTCTTTCATTTTTTTCTTTCATGCAGAAAATATCTCGGTACTTGACCTTCAACCTTGCATGCCGGACAAAATGTCAGGATCGCCTCAGTGGCCACCAACATAGGCCGGGGCACTCGTTGCGAGGCTCTGCCTTGTGACAGTTTTTGGGAAAAAGCCTGTATTCCAACAACTTGTGGCAATATTGCTTGACACCGTATCATTTAATATTATATTCTAATTTCCATGTGTTGATCTCTGAACAACTTCCCATTCTCCAATGAAATTGGTGGAACCCCACCGACAACTTTTTGTCCTGCATTTAGATGACAATCATAAAAAACGACATGCGAGAGTGGCGGAACTGGCAGACGCGCCGGACTTAGGATCCGGTTCTGGAGACAGAGTGGGGGTTCAAATCCCCCCTTTCGCACCCAAAAACAGACCACTGTTAAAGATGAAAGCGAGAAAATCCCCATTTTTCAACCTCCCATTCAGAAAGGAATGTCATGCAAGTCAATGTAGAGGATCTGAGTACGGTCAAAAAAGTGTTGCATATTGAAATCCCCGAGGAGAAGGTCACCGAGGAACTGGAAGAGGCTTACAAAAAACTGAGGAAGACAGCCAAGGTGAAGGGGTTTCGTCCCGGAAAGGTCCCCCGTTCCGTTTTGGAGAGGTTATATAAAAGGAATGTGGATGCAGAGGTGTCTGCCAAACTCATTCAGGAGTCTCTCGAGGAGGCCATCAAGGAGACCCAACTGAATTACATCGGAAGCCCCACGGTGCTCCCCGCCGAGCTGGAAGAGAAAGCCCCTTACAAATATGATGCCACCATCGAGCTCCCTCCCAAAATCGGACATCTTGACTTCAAAGGTCTCCCCCTGAAAAAGCAGCTGTACCAAGTGACCGAGGAGGATGTGGATGGCCACATCGAAATGCTCAGAAAGAGTCTCGGCCAGCTCAAACAGGTGGAGGATGACCGATCCGTCAAGGAAGATGATGTCGTGCTGATTGACCTTGAGGGCTTCAAAGACGGCTCCCCCTTCTCTGAAACCCCAAAGACCGAAAATCTGACCATGAAAATCGGCGCCAGCCAGATTCTCAAGGATCTGGATGACGAGGTGATCGGCATGAGGCAGGGGGATGCCAAGGAGATACACGTCCGCTTTCCTGAAAGCTATCCCCATGACGCGCTGGCAAATGTTGACATCACCTTTCAGGTCAGCCTCAAAGGCATTCGGGAGGAGGCCCCCATTGAAATCAATGACGCGTTTGCAAACATCTTCGGCAAAGAGACGTTGGCGGACCTGCGAGAGGAGATCAGGAACAATCTGAAACAGGGATGCGAAAGGCGGACTGAACAGGAACTGTTTGAGCAGACCTATTTGGCGTTGCTTGAAAAGAATGATTTTGAGGTGCCGGACATCTTGGTGGCCCATGAACTTGAGGGGATCGTCACAGATACGGAACGATCCCTTGCCGAACGGGAGACAACCATAGAAGACCAGTTCGGGGTCAAAAGGGAGGAATTTGCGGAAAGATATCGTGACATCGCGGAGAAACAGGTGAAACGCCATCTGCTGCTGAACCGGCTTGCCGAGCAGGAGACACTCTCCCTCACCGACAAACAGGTGGATGAGGAGATGAAGGATATGGCACAGGCCCTCAACAAGACCTTCGGCGAGATAAAGAACCATTACAAACAGAACAAAGACGCGTTTGAGTTTTTCAAACATACCCTGCTTGAAAAACAGGCAACACAGCTTATTATTGAAAATAGCAACATAGAAGAGATTCAACCTGAATAAACGTGACGCGTGAGACGTGAGACTTGACGCGTGAGACATCAAACATCGTTTTACATGGGAGGATTTGTGCCAATCATACCTATGGTCATAGACCAGAGCAGCAGAGGAGAGCGATTTTATGACATTTATTCAAGGCTTCTCAGGGACCGGATCATCTTTCTCGGAACCCCGGTGACAGATGAGGTCTCAAACCTTCTCATCGCCCAGCTTCTTTTCCTTGAATCGGAGGACCCGGACAAGGACATCAACTTTTACATCAATTCCCCTGGTGGGGTGGTGACGTCCGGCTTGGCGATATACGACACCATGCAGTACATCAAATCAAACATCACCACGGTCTGCATTGGCCAAGCGGCCAGCATGAGCGCGCTGTTGCTCGCGGCCGGCACCCCCAGCAAGCGTTACGCGCTTCCCAACGCGAGAATCATGGTTCACCAACCCATGGGCGGTTCTCAGGGGCAGGCGTCTGACATCGCGATTCAGGCAAAGGAGATCCTCCGGATGAAGGATACCCTGAACAAGATACTCTCCTTCCACACCGGCAAGGACCTGAAAAAGGTCCAAAAGGACACCGATCGTGATTTTTTCATGTCAGGCGAGGAGGCCGTGACTTATGGCATTGTGGATCATGTCATCGCCAGCCGGGATGACCTCGACCATCTGGAAGAATGAAGTTTGAAGGCCAGGAAAAGTGAAAAGGTATGCTCAATTTTCAAATGAAGTGGGAGTGAAAAATGGGAAAAAAAAATGACACGGAGAATCTTTTCTGCTCCTTTTGCGGGAAGAATCAGAGAGAGGTCAAGAAACTGATCGCGGGGCCCGCGGTCTATATCTGTGATGAATGCATCCTGTTGTGCGGCGAGATCATCCATGAGGAGAACGAAAAGGAGGCGAGAGGTTCGGAGCTCATCTTTGCTCCCAAAGAGATCAAATCCATGGTTGACGATTATGTGATTGAACAGGAGAACGCAAAGAAGGTCCTCGCGGTTGCCGTTTACAATCATTACAAGCGACTGGACTCCAATGTCAGTTCAAGGGATGTGGAGATTCAAAAGAGCAACATCCTTCTGATCGGCCCCACAGGTTCGGGAAAGACCCTGCTGGCACAAACCCTTGCCAGGTTTCTGAATGTCCCCTTCACCATTGCAGACGCCACAAGCCTCACAGAGGCGGGTTATGTGGGTGAGGATGTGGAGAACATCATTCTTTCCCTTCTGCAGAACGCGGACTATGATGTGGAAAAGGCTAGGCGAGGCATTGTTTACATTGATGAGATAGACAAGATTGCAGGAAAGTCTGACAACCCCTCCATCACTCGGGATGTTTCAGGGGAGGGGGTCCAGCAGGCCCTGTTGAAGATTGTCGAAGGGACCACCGCGAGTGTCCCGCCCAAAGGGGGCCGGAAGCATCCCCAGCAGGATTTTGTCAAGGTGGACACCGCAAACATCCTTTTCATATGCGGCGGCACCTTCAACGGCCTTGACAAGGTCATCAAACGACGTCTCGGTTCCAAGGTGGTCGGTTTCGGCGCCAAGGTCACAGGCCAGAAGGACGCGCCCATCGGCGAAATCCTGAAGATGGTCCAGCCGGAAGACCTGATCAAGTTCGGGCTGATCCCGGAATTTCTCGGCCGTCTGCCGATCATCGCCACCCTGCATGAACTGAACGCGGATTCCCTGATCCGTATTCTGAAAGAGCCCAAGAACGCCTTGGTCAAGCAGTTTCAGAAGCTTTTCGAGATGGAGGGGGTGAACCTGAGACTGACGGACAGCGCGCTGACGGCCATGGCAAGCGAGGCATTGAAACGAAAATCAGGCGCGAGGGGACTCCGTGCGATCATGGAGGCCTGCCTGCTTGATATCATGTATGAAATTCCGTCTATGGAGAATGTCAAGGAATGTGTCATCAGTGAGGATGTGGTGTTGCATAAAGAGGAGCCGATCCTTCTTTATGAGCAGACGAAAAAACATGCCTAAGATGGAAGGATGAAGGTGAAGGGTGAAGGATGAGCGGGGAAGGTGCCGATCCCTGATTCCCGATTCCTCAACTCTGGAGGAAAAAAAATGATCAATCTGCCTAAAATTTTCAAACAGGACGGAGGTTCATCAAAATTGTTGTTTCCGCTTTTGCCGCTACGGGATATCGTGGTGTTCCCCCACATGGTCGCTCCGCTTTTTGTGGGGCGGTCAAGGTCGGTCAACGCCCTTGCCAACGCAATGAACAATGACAAACGGGTCTTCCTTTCGACCCAGAGAAAGGCGGGGATTGACAACCCGCGTGAGAAGGATATCAGCTTGGTCGGAACCGTCGGAAGTGTGCTCCAGTTGCTCCGGTTGCCTGACGGCACGGTGAAAGCCCTGATTGAAGGGAAAGCCAGGGGCCGCATTCGCCGTTTCATCGGCAATGAGCACTTTTTCCAAGTGGATGTGGAACCGTTTCCCGAGTCGGAACCGATCTCCCCCGAGGGATTGGCCATGGCACGGGCGGTTGTCGAAAGCTTTGAGGAATATGCCAAGGCCAACAAGAATGTGTCAAAGGAGCTGGTGAACAACATTGCCGCGATTTCCAATGCCGAACAACTGGTGGACACAGTGGCGGCCCATTTCGCGTTCAAGATTGAAGACAAGCAGAAGTTGCTTGAAACCATCTCCGTGAACAAGCGGCTTTCCCTTCTCCATGGCTTGGTGAGAATGGAGATCGAGGTGTTCAGGATGGATCAGCGGATCAAGGGCCGCGTCAAGGATCAGATGGAGAAGACCCAGAAGAACTACTATCTGAATGAGCAGATGCGGGCCATCAAGAAGGAGATGGGAACTGATGACGAGGCCTCCAACGAATTGGATGAGCTTGAAAAGCGGATCAAGCGGAAGCGGATGCCCAAGGAGGCCGCAAGCAAGGCTAGGCATGAGTTCAAGAAGCTGAAGCTGATGACCCCCATGTCGGCCGAGGGCACGGTGGTGCGGAACTACGTTGAGTGGATCATCAGCCTTCCTTGGTTTGACAAGAGCAAGATCAACACCGACCTCGAAGAGGCGGAGAATATCCTGAACGAGGATCATTACGGGTTGGAAAAACCGAAGGAGCGCATCGTGGAATATCTCGCGGTCCAAGCCCTGATAAAGAAGGTCCGGGGACCGATCCTCTGCTTTGTGGGGCCTCCGGGTGTGGGGAAGACCTCGCTCGCCAAATCGGTGGCCAGGGCCACCGGCAGAAAGTTCGTCCGTCTCTCCCTCGGAGGCGTGAGGGATGAGGCTGAAATCCGCGGCCACCGGCGCACCTATATCGGGGCCATGCCGGGCAAGGTCATTCAATCCCTGAAAAAGGTCGGGGTGAACAATCCGGTGTTCTGTCTGGATGAGGTGGACAAGATGAGCATGGATTTCCGGGGGGATCCGTCTGCGGCTCTGCTGGAGGTCCTTGATCCAGAGCAGAACTACAGCTTCAATGATCATTATCTCGACATGGACTATGACCTGACAGACAGCCTCTTCATCACCACCGCCAACACCCTGCCGAACATCCCACTTCCCTTGCAGGACCGGATGGAAATCATCCGGCTGGCCGGCTATACCGAGCATGAGAAACACTGCATTGCCGAACAGTTTCTGGTCTCCAAGCAGATGAAGATGAATGGGTTGGAGGGGCGGGATGTGCAGTTCTCCAAGAATGCCATCTTCGCCATCATCCGGGAATATACTCGTGAGGCTGGGGTCAGAAACTTGGAGCGGGAGATCGCGTCCATCTGCCGGAAGGTGGCCCGAGAGGTTGTCAAGGATCTCAAGGATGCCAAGGATCTCAAGGCAAAGGATGCCAAGGATCTCAAGGATGCCAAGGGCAAGGATCTCAAGGCCAAGGATCTCAAGGCCAAGGATGCCAAAGATCTCAAGGCCAAGGATGCCAAGGATCTCAAGGCCAAGGATGCCAAAGATCTCAGGGATGCCAAGGATCTCAAGGCCAAGGATCTCAAGGCCAAAGATGCCAAGGATCTCAAGGCCAAGGATGCCAAGGATAAGGATGTTGCCGAGCAGAAGACCTATCGGGTCACCGCGAAATCCATCCCGAAATATCTGGGACCACCCAAGTTCAGGCATGGGCAGGTAGAAGAGGAGGATCAGGTGGGCATGGCCACCGGTCTTGCCTGGACCCAGGTGGGCGGCGAGCTGCTCTGCATTGAGACCCTGATCATGCCTGGCAAGGGGGATCTGATTGTCACCGGCAAGCTGGGGGATGTGATGAAGGAGTCGGCCCAGGCGGCTGTCAGCTATGCCCGATCCCGAGCGGATCATCTTCCGATTGACAAGGAGTTTTACAAGAAATTCGACATCCATATCCATGTGCCGGAAGGGGCGATCCCGAAGGACGGCCCGTCGGCCGGCATCACCATGGGCACATCCATCCTCTCCGCGCTCACCAAAAAGGCGGTGCGCCGGGATATCGCCATGACCGGCGAGATCACGTTGCGCGGGCGTGTGCTCCCCATCGGGGGATTGAAGGAGAAGATCCTGGCGGCTCACAGGGGGGGCATTAAAAAGGTGCTCATCCCCAATGAAAATGAGAAGGATCTGAAGGATATCCCGGCCAGCATATCCAAACAGATCGATATCGCCCTGGTCCAGCACATGGACGAGGTGCTCTCCCATGCCTTGACGTTGGATGAAGGGGAGACGCTTTTCAAGGAGAATGACATGGCCATTGAGATGATCCCCAGCGTGGCAGATGGCGGGAAAGAGATGGTGGAGACGCCGCCAATGTCCATCAATTGAGTGAGGCGAGGAAGTCAGGGGGGTTTCTTATTATGCTCTTGGTGGCGGATTGCCAAATCCGGCGGCTCTGAATCCGGCCACCTCGTCGCTTCCAAATCCGCCGGCGGGTTCGGATTGTCAATCCGAGCAGGTGGCACCGAGGCCACCTCGTCGCTTCCAAATCCGGCGGGTTCGGATTTGTCAATCCGAACCGAGCCGATGGAGAAAATGATGGCTTCCGGCGGATTGCCAAATCCGGCGGGCCACAGAGTTGGATTTTGCCAATCAGGCAGACGTGAAAATTATTGAGCCATCATTCCCCAAAAATATTCAGACATAATTTTTTACCCTCAGAAATCAGATTTAAATGATGTCTGAAAAAAAAGTTTTTTTGAAAAAAAAAACCTGTGTACAGGACAAAAAGTCGGGAATGGGCCAGAAACCCGGCTTTTTCCCAAACGGG
>JAOZRQ010000286.1 GCA_029940115.1 Desulfobacterales bacterium | reverse complement strand
GGCGGAACCACAAACTTTTTGGCTTGAAAAATGTAAACCATAAATGAAGGATGCCAAAAAATGATTGGGAAAAGAAACCCGGCTTTTTCTTGCAGTTGGGAGGTCCGCCCGTTTGGGAAAAAGCCGGGTTTCTCGCCCATTCCCAATTTTTTGTCCTGTACTCAGAGATCAAGTATGAGACGTTGGATCTATGAAGTTGTGAGTGCATTCCCAAAGTGAGGATCTGAAATGCGGAAATCATGTGACATGCTGAATACAAGCAGAAATGCCGGTGCCAATGATTTCAGACAGTTACAGAATTTATGTTTCTTTCTGATTTTAAAGCTTTTCAGTTCCGAACTTATCCGTTCATACCCGATCTTGCGCAATGCTTCCCAAGTCTCTGCCACCACACGCCCTTTGGCCTGTCATCCCGAAAACCGGCCGTTGTCAGATGACTTGCATCATCCATGCATGCCCGGCCGTAACAGGCGTCAAATTCAAGGACCACATCAACCGGTGATTCAGTCTCTGGCACGCTGTAACAGCCGGCCGAGACAGCCATCAGAAGGATGACCAATGTTCTTTTCATCTGCTTCTCCTTTCTTTGTTCAACGGTTTCAGTGTTAACTACGGTTTGCTTTTTCAGTTTTTCAAAAATTTTCCACGAAAACTTTCCAAATTTTTGGCCGGGTATTTCAACAATCTCATAATCAGAATTATTGTGTTGACAAAAAGCTATATTGTAGCTTAACTTTCTTATTTCAGAAAATAGAGCATGTAAGAAGAAACCAACGCTTTTCGGGGAGGGCCGCGTTCGGTCCGTGAAAATGCTTGTAGAACGTGCCCATGAACGTGCCCGTGAACGTGAACTTGAACGTGAACTTGAATGTTCATTTGTGGGCAAGTTCGAGTTCAAGTATAAGTTCACGTTCAAGTTCAAGTTCGAGTTCAAGGCTCCCCTAAATCCGTTATAATCAGAAAGTTTGCCCTCGACGTCTTTAATCGGGGGATGTCGGGGACATATCCGAACCGGGCGCGGCGGGGATGTTGTTTGGTCCCAAGTTTTTTCAAAAAACTTGGAACATAACCTGAGCAGGAGAAACAAGAAAATGATGCGTTTACCCAAATTTGATTTTCATGAGCCTGCCACCTTGGATGAGGCCCTCCAGATGATGGGGGAATTCGGTGTCAGGGCCAAACTGATTGCAGGCGGAACTGACCTGATGGTCAACATGAAGCACCAGCTCATGTCACCCGAGCAGGTGGTCTCCATTTCAAGAATGGATGAACTGAAGGGACTTGACACTTCCAATGGGATGGTGAGAATCGGCGCGTGTTTCACAGTGGCCGATCTGGCCGAATCTGAGGAGGTCGGCAAAAAACTGGGCGCGTTGCGGACAGGTGCCAAAGCCCTTGGCTCCCCCCTAATCCGGAACTTGGCAACCATTGGGGGGAACATCGGGACCGCGAGGCCTGCGGCCGACCTTCCCCCATCCCTCATGGCGTACGGTGCAAAGGTGGTTTTGAAAAAGCGTTCCGGAGAAAGGGCGGTTTCACTGAACAATTTCTTCAAAGGTCCCGGGCTCACCGAACTCCAACCGGATGAAATCCTCACCGAGATTCAGATTCCCACCCCACCGCCTCATGCCGGAGCTGGTTACATCAACCTTGGCATCCGGATGGCCCAGGATTGCAATCTGGTCAACGTGGCCTCCTTTATCGCCATGGACGGTCCCGATGGTGTCATCACATCGGCCCGGATCGTCATGGGTTGCGTGGGGCCCATCCATCTGAGGGCCCCTTCCGCGGAAAAATGTCTCATCGGCGAAAAGCCCTCTGAATCGCTTTTTGCCAAAGCCGGAGACGCGGCAACCGGAGACTGCACACCGATTGACGATTTCAGAGGCGCTGCGGCATACAAGAAAGCCATGACTGGCGTACTCACGAAACGGACATTGGGGATTGCCCATAAAGAAGCTGTAAGCTGAAAGCTCTAAGCTGAAAGCTCTAAGCTCTGAGCTCTGAGCTCTAAGCTGAAAGCTGTAAGCTGAAAGCTCTAAGCTCTAAGCTGAAAGCTCTAAGCTCTAAGCTGAAAGCTCTAAGCTCTAAGCCCCAACTTTTAACGACTTACAGCTTACAACTTACAGCTACCCAAGGGAGAACAGAATGAAGAAAAAACTGATCAGTCTGACGATTAATGACAAGGCATATGAGGTGGCGGTGGAGCCGAACCAGACCTTGGTGGATCTGCTTCGGTATGATCTCGGTCTGACCGGGACCAAGAAGGGATGCGAGCTGGGGGACTGCGGCTCATGCACGGTGATCATGGATGGAAAGCCGGTCAACTCATGTCTTGTCTTGGCCATGCAGGCCAATGGAAGGCATGTTACGACCATCGAAGGGGTGGAGACCGATGAGGGGCTTCACCCGATTCAGAAATCGTTTGTGGAAAAAGGGGCCATCCAGTGCGGCTTCTGCTCCTCCGGGATGATCCTCTCTGGAAAGGCCCTGCTCGAACGGAACCCCAATCCAGATGAGGCGGACATCCGAAAGGCCATATCCGGGAATCTTTGCAGATGCACTGGGTATCAGAAGATTGTGGAAGCCATAAAGGAACTTGGAACTTGAAACTTGTAATGTATGGAAGTTTCAAGTTTCAAATTTCAATTTATGGGTTCAGTTTGTAGTTCCGCCTTCAGGCGGTGCGCCACGCGCCTTGAAAAATTTGATGATGCGCCCGATCTGGGTTCAGTTTGTAGTTCCGCCTTCAGGCGGTGCGACACTGCCCAAATGCGGAACGACAAGCTTTTGTAGTTGACAGTGAAGGCGTCAAGGAGATTGAGAATGGATTCCGGGTCAGATGACGGGAACCTCGGGTCAGGAACACCCAAGACAATGCCAGTCCCCTGATCAGCCCGGAATGACAGGTTTGTGTTGGATTTAGGGAATGGGACAAAAGTTGTCTGCCAAAAACCGGACATAAATTGCTACACCAAACCAAAAAATGGTGGAGACAAAAGTTCACGTTCACGTGCACGTGCACGGACCCACGGCAACAAACACACCTGAAGCCTACAGCAACAAGCAACAAGCAACCCTTAACCCTTAACCCTTAACCCTGTCTTTAATTGGGAGATTTAAGATGAGCGAATATGATGTGATCAACACCCGGGCCAAACGGCTGGACGCGCCGGCCAAAGCCACGGGCCGGGCCGTATTCATAGACGATATGCGTATGCCGGGGATGCTCTACGGCGCATTGCTGCAAAGCCCTGTGGCTCACGCCAAAATTCTGAATATTGACACCTCGGCCGCGAAGAGGCTTCCGGGCGTGAAGATGGTGGTGACGAGTGAGGAGGCTGGCCTGACCCCGTACGGCGTCAGCCCTGCCCGATATGACGAGACCCTCTTCTGTCATGACAAAGTTCGATATGTGGGAGATGAGATCGCCGCGGTCGCGGCGGTGGATTATGAGACCGCCATGGAGGCGATCTCCCTCATCCAGGTGAAATATGAGGAGTTGCCGATCCTGCTGACCATCAAGGATTCCATGGCGGAGGGCGCACCGCAACTGCATGAGAAATATCCCCGAAACCTCTGCGCCGAGGTCCATCAAGAGTTCGGGGATGTGGAAGCCGCGCTCAAGACATGCGACCTGATCAAGACCACGACCTTCAGGAACAAGCGTCAGGACGCCGCGTTCATCGAACCCCAAGGTTGCATCGCCTTTTATGACCCGGAAGCCGGAAACCTGACCCTGCACAGTTCCACCCAAGTCCCCCACTATGTCCAACGGACGGTGGCCATGGTCATGGGCCTGCCCATCGGAAAGGTGAGGGTGGTCAAGCCCTATGTGGGCGCGGGATTCGGCATCAAGGCCGCCGCGAATCCGATGGAGCTGGCCGCGTGTCTCCTCTCCATGAAGACCGGGAAGCCGGTCAAGATGAACTATTCCAGAGACCAAGTCTTCAAGTTTGGACGGGCCAGGCACCAGTTCACCCATACCATGACCACCGGAGTCAAGGCGGATGGCACCTTGGTGGCCTTGAAACACGAATGCCACTTGGACGGCGGCGCGTATTCGAGCTTCGGCATTGCCACGGTCTATTACGCGGGCTCGCTTTTGGGAGGCCCCTACAAACTGCCGAACATGAAATATGACGGGTACCGGGTCTATACCAACAAGCCGGCCTGCGGCGCGCAGCGGGGGCATGGTGGGGTGGCGGCTAGGGCATGCTGGGAGCAACAGTTGGACATGATCGCGGAGGAACTCGGAATGGATCCGTTGGAACTCCGCCTGAAGAACATGATGGTCGCGGGGGATGTCACCTGCAACGACCTGAACATGAGCAGCCTCGGGATGAAGGAATGCATTGAGGCGGTGAAGGAGGGGTCCGACTGGAACAACAAAAAGGGGAAGCTTCCCAAAGGCAAGGGAATCGGCATGGCATGCGGCTTCTTTGTCTCCGGCGCGGGGTATCCGATCTACAGATCCGACACCTGGCATGGCACGGTGGTGGTGAAGCTGGCCGAAGACGGCGGGACCGCGGTGGTTTACACCGCGTCCGCGGAGATCGGACAGGGATCAGACACCACCTTTGCCATGATCGCCGCGGAGGCGTTGGGGATTCCGCTGGAGAATGTCAGGCTGCAATCGGGGGATACGGATTACGGGGTGGACTTGGGCGCGTATTCGAGCCGGCAGACCCTGATGACGGGCCATGCCACCAAGGAGGCTGCGGAACACGCCAAGCGTCAGGTGTTGGAGGTTCTCTCCGAGGAGTTGAATGTGCCAGTTGAGGATATGGATGTCAAGAAGGGCCGGATCGTCTTCGAGAAGGAGACACCTGACTTTGCGGCCATGCGGGTCCGCTACATCAAGGAGCACCGGGGATGGGCCGACAATCCAAGTGAGAATGAGGCGCTCAGTTTCAGGGAGGCGGCCCGGGTCGCCTATCTGGCCAAGGGTAGCATTGTGGGGACCGGCAAATACAAGCCGCACGAATTGGGCGGCAAGTTCAAGGGCGCGGCGGTGGGAACCTCCCCGGCTTACGGGTGCTCGGCCCAGATTGTGGAGGTGAATGTGGATATGGAGACTGGCAAGGTGACCATTGAGAACATGACCGACGCGCACGACTGCGGACGCGCCATCAACCGGACGTCGGTTGAGGGCCAGATGCAGGGGTCCCTCTCCATGGGACTCGGCGAGGCCATGTTTGAGGAGGTCAAGTTTGATGAGAAGGGAAACGTCATCAACAGCGATCTGGCCGAGTACAAGATCCCCACCGCGCTGGATATGCCATCGGTGGAGACCATCATCGTGGAGAGTGACGAGCCGAACGGTCCCTTTGGCGCGAAGGAGGTGGGCGAAGGCGCGATCATGCCGACGATTCCGGCCATCCTGAACGCGGTGTATGACGCAACCGGCGCGAGGATATTCGAGCTGCCGCTGACGCCGGAGCGGGTGTATATGGCGTTGAAGGCTTATGAGAAGGATAAAAAGTAAGGAACTGTGACCGCACAACGTCCCATTTCCTCTGCCGGTGTCGGGCAAGGGCAACGGGGAGATTATATTTAGTCACTGTCATAACGCTTTTTGGGGGAGGCCGCTCTGTCCGTGAACTCAGACGTGAACTTGAACTCAGATTTGAATATTCGTTATACGAGCACGTCCAAGTTCACGTTCAAGGGGGAGTGCAAAAATTAAGCGAAGCGATTTTTTGCACCAGCTTTGCTGCGCTCCATTTTCGCACTCATGATGAAGGTCACGGCATCGCCGTCGCCGGTGTTGGGGATTACTGCCGTGCAGAAGTGGGCCAAGTGATCGGCAGTGGTTTCCTGCTTTCGCAGGAATGACAGGTCGGCTGTTTTCGCGGGAATGACTTAACCGCCATACAGATGAAACTCCCGGCTGACTTCCACAAATGCCTCAAGCCCTTCTTTCCATGATGCCTCAATCTCGTCCACACCATCAAAATTTTCCAGACGCCGGCGGATCTCCGAACTTCCGATGATGAGATCCATGGGAAGTCTCTCATGTTCATACTCATAAGGGGGGCGTTTCCATTCAAACGAGTCCTTATGATGAAGGCGAATCGCTTGAAGCAACTTGAGGCTCGTGATATATGGATGATATTCAAAAGGATGGGTGATGTGGATCTGAAAGCCTCTGCACAAGGTTCCCTTCCACTTGTTGAAGGTCGGCTCAAACGCGTGTTCTCTCAGGATGACTCCCGGGAGCCGGTTTCCGCCCAAGGCGGAGAGGATTTTTCCGGTATCCACAAATGGCGCGCCGAACATCTCAAAGGGCTGAGTGGTTCCCCGGCCTTCGGACACATTGGTCCCTTCCCACAAGACCTGCCCCGGATAGACCATTGCAGATACCGGCGTTGGGAGATTGGGAGAGGGGGCCACCCAAGGGAGGCCGGTATCCTGAAAATACATATGCCTGCGCCACCCGGTCATGGGGATGACATCAAGGTCGCAGCCGATGCCGCAATGCGTGTTGAACAGCAGGGAGAGTTCGCCAATGGTGAGGCCGTGGCGCATCGGAATCGGATATCGTCCCACAAAGGAGGTGCATTCGGAAGATAGGCCGTTCCCCTCCACCATGACGCCGTTTATCGGATTGGGTCGATCCAGCAGCAGGATTTTTTTTCCAAATGCTCTTGCCGCCTCAAGGCATAGGGACATGGTGTAAATGAAGGTGTAAACCCGGGTCCCCGCGTCCTGCAAATCAATGACCAGGATGTCAATCGGATCCAGCATCTCCTTTGTGGGGATGCGGGTTTCCCCATACAGGCTGAAAAGGGGAATGCCGAGAACCGGATCAACGCCATGATTCGATTCGATCATGTTGTCCTGTTTTTCGGCAAAAAATCCGTGCTGGGGGGAATAGAGGGCGTTGAGTTTCCCAGGAAATCGTGAGTGAATCAGGTCACGGGCATGCCGGAATCGCCTGTCAACAGACGCGGGATTGCTTAAAAGCCCGATCCGAAGGCCCGATATCCATTTGGGCGGGGATTCAACAAAATTTTCAAGCCCTGTCCGAACGGGGGTGTCAGTCGTCAGTTGTCTGTTGTCCATCGTGTGTTGTCCGTTTCCAAGAAACCCGGCTTTTTTGGGCCGGAGGAAGTTGGCCACGGAAAAAGCCGGGTTTCCTCCGCACAAAAGAAACCCGGCTTTTTTGGGCCGGAGGAAGTTGGCCACGGAAAAGCCGGGTTTCTTTCGCATAAAAGCCGGGTTTCTTCCGCACTTCCTCTCATTGTTGTGACTCAGGTGGAACAGATTCATCCGCCATGTTTTCCCTGAACTTCTCAACAATTCCGGATCGTCTGAGATGCTTAAACGGATCCGGGATGTTGATGATCTCATTCAGATAATTCTTCTGATTTTCAATGGCCTCGTGATACAGATTCCTGTGGATGTCCCAACGTGAGGCGAAATGCAAGATGATGAAGTGATCATTTTGGCTGAGGACCGCTTCGATGCGTTGGGCAACAAACTCGTAAAACCCAATGGTCTTCTGAAGGAGATCCACCGCGCTCTCAAAGCCGCCCAAGCTACATTCCTTGAACTCATAATAGAGAAACAGAAGCTTCTCCAGATAGGTTCGGTCGGCCATCTGGGCCAGGAGATCCGCGGCGCACAACATCTTGCCCAAAAGTTCGGCCTCATCGGAGAGGAACGGAATGGTGGAAATGTCCAAGGCCAGATCCGTGCAGAAAATCATGGAACGGCCCGTCTCAATCTCATCGTCAGACAGGCCGGCCTCATCCCCGTAAGCTTTCAGGAAATCCGCGCTTCTTCGGACATGGGTGGCGGTGTGTTTGGCGCCGGTCCCCTCATTGTCCCATTCTTCTTGGATGTATCCGGCATCATGAAGCAACGCGGCAATCAGGCCGATGGCAATGTTCCGGTCCGTGAACCTCATGCCGTCAAGGTGCGCGCCATGGAGTATTCGCTCCATGGCAAGGAAGACATCTGTGACATGGCGAAGATCATGGTATTCGGTATTGCACTCCTTGTAGCCCGGATAGTCGCCATTGTAAAGATCAATGGTGACGTTGAAGGCATCCGCAACCGGGGCCGTGTCGAATTCAGGGGAAATCAGATTCAGGATCGTCCTCACCTCCTCAAACACGGCATCTGGCGAATACACGTCTATAAGACTGGAAAGTTGTATGTAAGCCATCCCTCCCCCCAATTGCAAGCTGTAAGCTCGAAGCTGTAGGCTTGAAGTTGCAAGCTTTGTGTTTTGAGATCATATTAAGGAACAGGAACCAAATAAGTTCCCCGTTTCATCTGCCGCCTGTCAAAGCAGACGTGCGGCCTGTTCATCCAAAGGGGGAAGTTATTTAGACCTGAGATTCCTAAGCCTTACAGCTTACAGCTATCCCCTGATTGCTGTAAAGCCAGTCCATCTTGTCGAAAAAAGCTGGTCCGCCGAACTTCTCCAGCAGGTCTGGCATACGAAAACATACTTGTCTTCAATTTTTAAAGGACCTTTGGCTCTCGTGATCTCATTACCGCATATGGGACAAATCATCATTCTCTCTCCTGATTGTAAATATTCGGTAAACCCCGTGCTCGCTCCCGCCGGATTGCCAAATCCGGCGGGATGGCGGCTCGGAGTCGTCGACG
>JAOZRQ010000285.1 GCA_029940115.1 Desulfobacterales bacterium | reverse complement strand
ACAGAAACCAACTCACCAACTCACAAACTCACAAACTCTTCAAACTGATTTACATGGGAGGATCAAACGTGAGAAAGAGATTTGTTTTTTTCCTGATGGTTCTCTTCTGTGCAACAAGCGTCGAGGCCGAGAGTCTCAGGCTTGTCACAGGGGAGTGGGCGCCTTATTCATCCGAGGAGATGGAAGGCTATGGGTTTATCACGGAAATTGTTTCCGAAACCCTGAAGGAGATGGGGGTTACACCGGAATACAAATTCCACAACTGGAAGCGATGCTACAGCCTGGTGAAAAGAGGCAGGGTCTGGGCCGCGTTTCCATACAGCTTCACCGAGGAACGGGCCAAAGAGGTGATCTTTTCCGACACCGTCGGTGAGAGCACCACGAAGTTCTTTTACCACAACAAGGGCGACAAAGTCTTCAAGTATGAGACCCTGACGGATCTCAAGCCTTATAGGATCGGGGGTGTGAAGGGGTATTTTTATAAAGAGGCATTGAATAAGGCCGGATTGAATGTCAGCTACACCTCTGACGAAACCAGTGCGCTCAAAAGGCTTGCCGCGGGCCGAGTCGAATTGATGCCCCTGAACGAACTGGTGGGACGGACCCTCATCAAGAAGCACTTTCCTGACGAGGCGGATCAGTTCGGCACCCTGACAAAGGCTTATGGCCGTGATGAATTGAAACTGATTGCCTCCAAAACCTATCCCGATTCAACAGGCTTGTTGAGCCGCTTCAATGAATCGCTGAAACGGGTGAAACGCACGGAACGATATGAGGCCATTTTGAAGAAATACGGTCTGACAAAGTAGGACGATGGGAGATGGGCGATGGGGCTATCGGCTATGGATCTTGGTTTCTCGATTCTGGCGATTTGGGCTTTATAAGCGGAACCCATCGCCCATCACCCATCGCCCATCGCCCATTGCCCCTTGCCCATCGCCCCATTAAGGATCGTCATCATGCAAAAAAGAAGCATCGTGAGGAGAATCGTAGCCTCTGCGTGTGGGATTGTCTCTCTGCTGCTGATCGTCGGGAATTTGATCCTGATACGCTTTGAAATCAGCAGGGAAAAAATCTTCACAGCGGAATATGTGGAGAAAGTCAGTCAGTCCATTCAGGCCAGGGCGCAGGAGGAAAAGAGAATCCTTGAAAAGAATGTGCGCTTCAATGTGGGGATTCTCGGCAGGATCACCGCCAAATATCTGTTTGATTACGACATGGAGGAGCTGAAAAATTTGCTCCCGCCTTACCTGAGCTATCCGGAAATCGTCGCCTTAGAGGTTCTTGACGATGAAGACACCCCTGTTGTTTCCATATGGAAAGCTCCTGACATCACCCAAGCAAAAGCACTTCCCCCAGAGCTTGATCTGAAGGCCAACCAAACCTTTCAAGTGGAATGCGTGATGCAGGAAGAGAAGGTGGGGCTTCTTCGGATTTTTTATACAGACGCGGGAATCAGGGAGAAAATCGAAGATATCAGACAGCGTACGCTCAAAGAGGCCGATGCGTTTCGCCAGCATTCACACGCCTATCTTCATAAAAGCATCGCTGGTCAGATCGTGGGTGTTCTCTTCATCCTTCTCGCACTGACCAGCTGGCTGATCTTTTTTTGGAGAAGGCAGGTTCTCAGGCCCCTGCTCGTGGTGTCCGATGTGGCTCACCGATTGGCCGAGCTCGACCTCACCGTGACCATGGAGACGAATCGGGAGGATGAGATCGGCAGAATGCTGTCGGCCCTCAACAGGATGCTGTCAGAGTTCAAAAAAATCGTAAGCGATGTGAAATCAAAAGGGGAGCGTCTGGTAATCGCATCCGGACAGATGACCGACAACATCCACCGCATCGCGTCGACTGCCGAAGGTATGAGCCTGAATGTTCAACGTGTCTCCGGGACCACCGAACAGATGTCACAGAATGCCAATGCGGTGGCCAGTTCCATTGAGGAGATGTCCGCCTCTGTGAACGAGGTCGGAAAGAACGCGCATCAGGAGGCAGGTGTGGCAAAAAACGCGGTGGCGATGGCCGGCAAGGCTGGAGAGATCATGGCCTCCCTCGGTTCGGCCGCGAATGAGATCGGCCATGTCACAGAGATGATCAAAAAGCTGGCGGACAGAACAACGCTTCTGGCATTAAACGCCCATATCGAAGCCGCATCCGCAGGCGACGCCGGCAGGGGCTTCGCTGTGGTGGCCAATGAAATCAAGGCATTTGCCAGACAGAGCACCCACGCGGCAGAGGATATTGCCGGACGCATCTCCTTCATGCAGGAGAACGCTGCCTTGGCCGTCACGGCCATCGGCGATGTCGCGCACATCATCAACACCATCAACCGATCGTCGGATGGCATCTCGTCCGCCTTGGAGCAACAGATGCAAGCGGCCCATGAGATTGCGGCCAACGCATCCCAGGCCAATACCCGTGCCAGTGATATCTCGGCTTCGATGGAAGAGCTGGCAAAGGGTGCCGGGGAGGTGTCGAGAAGCGTCGGCAGGGTTGCCGGCGGGAAAGGGGATGATACAGAGGATGCGGATGTTCATTACATGGATGCATCCGCCACAGAAGTGGCGATGCTCGCAAATGAGCTTCTTGAATTGATGGAGAAATTTAACACAGAGGAGCGGAAAATTTGAATCAGAGACGCCTCTCGGCGGTGCGAAACCGCCTGAAGCTTGCCAATTTTTTTCATTGACTCACAAATCAATCTGGCTTATATGATATGTTTATTTTACAAAGTGGATCCGACACAAACCATGCCAAATTTCAGGCTCACAATAGAATACGACGGCACCGCGTATCACGGTTGGCAGAGGCAGAAGAACGAGCGCACCATCCAGGAGGAGATCGAGAATGCCCTGATGACCATGACACGCGAAAAGATCGCTGTGGCAGGTTCCGGCCGGACAGACGCGGGCGTCCATGCTTGGGGCCAGGTGGCCAATTTCCGATGTGACACGAGACTCACCCCAGAGATTTTTCAAAAGGGGTTGAACAGTCTTTTAAATAAGGATATTGTCATCAGAGAATGCCTGATGGCTGATGAATGTTTTCATGCCCGATATGACGCGAAAAGCAAAACCTATCAATACCGGATACTGAACTGGCCGATTCGTGCCGCCATTCACCGGCAATATGCTTGGTTCATACGGCAGGAACTGAATATCGGGACCATGCGATCCGCTCTTCCGCATATCATGGGAATCCATGATTTCAAGGCATTTGAAGGGACCGGCAGCCCTCGTTCCCATACTGAAAGGCGCGTTCTGCACACCGATCTGCTTGAGGGGAATGAGGGGTACCTGACTTTTGAAATCGAAGCGGATGGCTTTTTGAGATTCATGGTGCGAAACATCGTGGGGACGCTGGTGGATGTGGGCCTTGGGAAAATCACGGCGGATGATTTCAGACGCATACGCCTCTCAAAAGATCGCAGCCAAGCCGGCGCGACCGCACCGCCCCATGGATTGTTTCTGATGGGTGTCCAGTATTGAAACGTAAAACTCGATGACGATTTACATGGGAGAACCTTCATGAACCGAAGTGTATCCACCCGCATTGACCCGGAACGATGTATTGGCTGTGGATTGTGTGTCCAGGTATGCCCGTCAGGGACCCTCTCCATTCAGGATGAGAAGGCCGTCGTGACCGGAAACCGTTCCTTGGCCTGCGAGCATTGCGCCGCAGTCTGTCCCACTGAGGCCGTGGAAGTCACGGCCGTTGACGATGATGCCTTCTCCTTCAAAACCTTCGAGGCGGACGAGGCATGGCTGCCTCATGGCGAATATGACACGGCCCGATTGGTCAGACTCATGCGCTCGCGGCGGTCTTGCAGAAATTACACGGATGCCCCCGTTGATCGCGCTGTGCTTGAGGATCTGGTAAGGATCGGAACCACTGCGCCATCCGGAACCAACAGCCAGAAGTGGACCTTCACCATTCTGTCGGATCGGCAGGCGGTCATGGCCTTGGGGGAACGGATTGGCATGTTCTTCAGGAAATTGAACCAACTGGCCGAGAAGCCTCTTTTGCGCAAGGGGCTGAAACTGATCGGCAAAGGCCAGTTGGATGCCTACCACCGCGAACATTACCAGATAGTGAGAGACGCCTTGGCAGAATGGGAGAGAACGGGCCAGGAGCGGCTTTTTCACGGAGCCAGCTCAGCCATTGTTGTCGGATCGGAGCTTGGAGCGAGCTGCCCCATGGAAGACGCGTTGCTTGCCACCCAGAACATTCTGCTGGCCGCACACACCATGGGGCTGGGAACCTGTCTCGTCGGCTTTGCTGTGGAGGCGATGAGAAATGACTTAGGCATTCAGCGATTCATCGGCATTCCGGATGAGGAATCAATCTATGCGGTGATCGCCATGGGCCATCCGGACGAGACCTATCAGCGACCCGCAGGGCGGAGAAAAGTTGTTCCGAGACATTGGCATCCCTAGAAGGTGTTTAAAAACTCCCCTGCCCGTGCCCTCCTGCCGTGCCCCTGCCGTACCCCCATCTGTGCTGGTTTCGGGCAGGCACGGGCAGAGGGTGGCAGATGTTTTCAAACACCTTCTGACAGTTTGTGCTCCCGCCTTTGGGCGCGTTGCTTCTTTGCGCCTTTGTGTGAGAACCAAAATTCTGGAAAACTTTTGCCTGGTACTCAATAAGGAGTCATACAAAATCCATGAAAAGGCTGGCGACATTATTTTACAGAGGCATTCCCGCGAAACTTTTTCTGATCAATCTGTTGATTTGCATGATGGTCGGCATCATCGGCGTGGCTGTGATCTTTTCATTTCGCTATATGAAAAACGAAATGACCGCCATATTTGCCAGTGAGCTGGGGCATGTCATCAAGAACGCGCAGATCGGAAGGGAACTGGCCCGGGTGGTCGCGGACACGAATCTCCTGTTGAGCGCGTTTTATGGAAACGAGGAATTTTTGAAAGGCGAAGGGGAACGTCTGATCCACAAAAACGATGCCCTCATGCTGAAAACCAAAGACGACAAGCTCAAAGCCGCCTTGGATGAGTTTGCCCGGAAAACTCAGGATGTGTTCGACCAATGCGCGGCAGTGAACCGGACCCGGCGAAATTTGGAAGGCATCAGCCAGAAAATTGACCATGCGGCAATCTCTTTGGGAGATACCGTTTCCGAGAAGATCATCAAAGCCATCACCGAAGGATGGGAAGACTCCATTTTGAATGGTCTCCCCCTGACCATCTCCGAATACCGCGAGACCCTTCTCCGGATCAATCTCAAGTTTATGGAACTCGGGCCAGAATTCTTTGAATCACCGGTGGAAGAGAACCGGCACCCGTTGCTCACCCTGCTGGACACGCTTCAAATGAAGGTCCGCCCGCTGTTCGCGTATGATTCGGATATTGCCGCGTATGGCCGAACCCTTTCGGAGGATATCCGGAAGTACAGAAACACCATATTGCAGTTCCACACCACCGCTCGGGATCTGCGATCCCGCTTGGATCGGATGAACCAGGAGAAGGAGGCCCTCCTGTTTCGGATGGTGGAGATAGACAGGCATATCGCGAAAAGAGCGAAACAGGGTTCCAGCGCACTGGCCCGGCAGATCATGCAAGGGGCCCAAGCCGGTGGGGTGGTCATGTTCGCAGTGATCATGGCAGGTGTCATCTTGGCCGCACTCTTGAGCCGCTCCATCACCCAATCCCTGAATCTGGTGGTGGCCAGGCTCAGAGACATTGCCGAAGGCGACGGGGACCTGACCATTCGCCTTGAGGTGAAAAGCAAGGATGAGCTCGGGGAAGTGGCAAGATGGTTCAACGTGTTCATTGAAAGCCTCCGGCAGATCATCAGGGACATCGCCAAGAAGGCCGGTGACTTGAGCGCGTTTGCCGCGGACATGTCCTCCGTTTCAGGCCTGATGTCCGCGAGAACAGAGGAGGTGTCCGCCAAGTCAACCAGCGTGGCCTCATCCGCAGAGGAGATGAGCGTCAGCATTCACACCATCGCCTCATCCGCCGAGGAGATCAGCGTGAACATCCAAGGGATATTCTCCACAGCCGAGCAGATGTCCAACAACATGAATTCGGTGGCCCAGGCGGTCAGGGAGATGAGCACGGCCATCAATGACATTTCCGAAAATGCCCGGGAGGGGGCCAAGGTGTCAACAGAAGCGCTTCAGATGGCAAAGACCGCGACCGGGACCATGAACACCCTTGGTGATGCGGTCAAGGAGATCGGGGTGGTGATCCAGATTATCCGAAAGATCGCAGAGGACACCAATCTTCTCGCGCTCAACGCGAGGATCGAGGCGGCCTCTGCCGGCAACGCCGGCAGAGGCTTTGCGGTGGTGGCAAATGAAATCAAGGAGCTGGCCAACCAGAGCGGCCAAGCGGCCCAGGATGTTGCCCGCCGCATTGAGGAGGTGCAGAAACACACCCGGGATGCGGTTCGGGTCATCGAGGAGGTATCAAGCATCATCAAGACGATCAATGATTCGGTGGGGGGAATCACCAATTCGGTGACGCAGCAGACCCAAGCGGGAAACGAGATATCATCCAATGTCTTTCAGGCCAACACCGGCGTGGGCAACATCGCGTCTTCCATCGCCGAAATCTCAGAGGGAGTCAATGACATGTCCCGAAACGCCGGGGAAGTGGCCAAGGCAACAAATGACGTGGCCGCAGATATTCAGGTTGTGAGCGAGGCCGCAGACCAGTCCAACGCCGGTGCCAGACAGGTCAACGCCTCAGCAGTCGAACTCGCCCGATTCGCTGAACACTTGGAGGAACTCGTGAGCAAGTTCAAAGTCGTTTAAACGAGGGGCGAGGGGCGATGGGCAATGGGCGGAGGGGCGATGGTGTCGTCCGGCGTGATTGAGGCAGATTAAACAATGGCGATGGGTGTTGCCCGCTTGCCGCTCGCCCCTTGCCGCTCGCCCCTTGCCGCCCGACCCTTGCCTATAATCGAGAAAACCATGTCTATCCGTGAAGAGTTTGAAAAACGCGAGAGAAGCTTTATGTCACCATTCGGGTGTCTGAGCGCGGAATCCCGGGGCCGCATGAGATCGGAACCCCTTTGCCCCATTCGGACCGCGTTTCAAGTGGACAGGGAGCGGATTGTTTACTCCAACGCGTTCAGGCGCATGAAATACAAGACCCAGGTTTTTCTCTCCCCCATGGGGGATCAGTACAGAACTCGCCTGAGCCACACACTGGAGGTTGCCCAGATTGCAAGGACCATCGCACGGGCCATGCGCCTGAACGAGGATCTGGCTGAAGCCGTTGCTCTGGGGCATGATCTGGGGCATACCCCATTCGGACACAGCGGGGAGACCGCGTTGAAGGAGATATTCTCCTACAGCTTCGCCCATAACGAGCAAAGCCTTCGGGTGGTTGACGTATTGGAGAAAAAGGGGAGGGGGCTGAATCTGACCGATGAGGTTCGGGATGGGATTCTGAAACATTCCAAAGGCTATGGCAAGATCATCCCGGATGATGCGGGTGAACAGCCGTGTACGGTTGAAGGGAGAGTCGTCCGCTTTGCCGACATCATGGCATATCTGAACCACGACTTGGATGACGCCATCCGCAGCGGCGTGATCACCGAGGAGCAGGTGCCGGCCTCATGCTCGGAAATTCTCGGACAGACGCATTCGGAAAGAGCCACCACAATGATGAAGGATCTGATCTTCTCAAGCGATATCCGGGAGGGCCAGTTTTGCCTGAGCATGAGCGAAGATGTCTCCGCTGCCATGGCCGCGTTGAGACGGTTCCTTTATGAAAATGTCTATCGCTCGTCCCAAGTACACAAGGATTTTGTGAAGGCGAAAAAGATTTTGTCAGAACTTTACAGCCACTTCATGAATAATAAGGAGATGCTTCAAAAAAATCTTGAAGATATGGAATTGGGGGAGAATCACAGGGATGAACCGAATGAGCGGATTGTATGCGATCTCATCGCCAGCATGACGGACAGATATGCCCTGAATCTCTATAAAGCGATCTTCTTCCCATCTCCTCTTGTTTGAATTGAACTGCAGGCATCCTTTCAGTTTGTAGTTCCGCCTTCAGGCGGTGCAACACCGCCTGAAGGCGGAACTACAAACTGAAATGTAAACCCGCAAATGAAGGATGCCGAACTGCAAATCAGAATCCAAGAAGCAGATATTTGTTTGGGAGACAAAAAGAGTTCTTGACAATGGGTTTCATCCATGTCAAAAAAACCTTGTCTGCCAATCTGACATGTGAGAATGCCATGAGCAGGAAATCTGATGTCCACAAACAGAGAACATCTAGGCAAATGGCGGCCGACATTTATGCGGATTTGCGCCGGAAGGGAGAATTGATCGGTGACGCCGACATGCTGATTGCAGCTTCTGCGCTGGTACACGGACTGGGGGTTGTGACAAACAATGAGGAGCATTTTGAACGGATTGCCGGGCTTTATATGGAGAATTGGCTTGGATGACAAATGATCCTGGCTCGTACTGATTTATGAGATTATTTCTGATTATAACGGATTCAGGGGAGGCCGGCAACATGACAACGGATTTCAGGATGAGACGGATGTTCCCGGTCCCCCGGATCGGACATGACAGCGGATTCCGGGATGAGAGGGGATATCCGTCTCATCCTCATGTCCGCTGTCATGTTCACAGTCCGGGCCTCCCC
>JAOZRQ010000284.1 GCA_029940115.1 Desulfobacterales bacterium | reverse complement strand
GAGCTTGCAGCTTCGAGCTTGCAGCTTTGAGCTTGCAGCTTTGAGCTTGCAGCTTTGAGCTTGCAGCTTTGAGCTTGCAGCTTCGAGCTTGCAGCTTTGAGCTTGCAGCTTTGAGCTTGCAGCTTCGAGCTTGTAGCTTCGAGCTTGCAGTTTTGAGCTTACAGCTTTGAGAGCACGATGATCCCGCAGACGATGATATCCATTGATTTCAACGGATCACCCCGGTGGACTGAAGATGGCCTCTGTGGATCAGATGGTGAGACCGAACAAACCTTTCATATCATTATGTTGCAATTTTTCGGCCGCTCCACCATTTTTTTCTTTCTCAGTCTTGACAACCATCTCTAGATGTATCATTATACCGATGCGGTTTGGAATATAGCTGGCCTTTCGGCAAGAAAGCCGGTGTTTTACGATGCCGATCTGGATTCCCGAGTGGTCAAAACCGAACCGAAAACTCAGACTTTTCCTCTTCCATCAAAAAATTGGGCATCCTTCATTTTGCGTGAAAAGTAGTTTGCACTTTTAAAGTTTGTAGTTCCGCCTTCAGGCGGTGCCAGACCGCCGAGAGGCGGAACTACGAACTTTTTGGTCTCAAAAGACTGTAAACCGATGCCAAAAAATTGTTGACAAAATGGTCTCAAAAAACTATAGACGCCGTTCTTGACAACATGATTCTTCTCCCGGGTCCATGGTGGGCTATGTGAGGGATTTTTTTTATCTTTAAGGAATGCTTACAATGAAGACCGACATTCAGAACGTCAGAAACATCGGGATCAGCGCGCACATTGATTCCGGCAAGACCACGCTGACCGAAAGAATTCTCTTTTACACCAAGCGCATCCACTCGATGCACGATGTGAAGGGAAAGGACGGCGTGGGTGCGACCATGGATTCCATGGAACTTGAAAAGGAGCGCGGCATCACCATCGCATCCGCGGCCACATTTTGTGAATGGCAGGATCACGAGATCAACATCATTGACACTCCCGGGCATGTGGACTTCACCATAGAGGTGGAGCGATCCCTGCGGGTGCTTGACGGTGCGATCCTTGTGCTCTGCTCGGTGGGCGGGGTCCAGTCCCAGTCCATCACGGTGGATCAGCAGATGAAACGCTACAAAGTCCCCTGCATAGCGTTTGTCAACAAATGTGACCGAAGCGGGGCCAATCCGTTTCGGGTCATCCGCCAGCTCAGGGAAAAACTGGGCCACAATGCGGTTCCCATGCAGATCCCCATCGGCCTTGAGGCCGATTTGCAGGGGGTTGTTGACCTTGTCTCCATGAAGGCCGTTTACTTTGACGGGGACAAGGGGGAAAATGTCCGGATCGGCGAGATACCAGACCATCTCCTTGAGGAGGCCAAGCAAAAACGGGATGAGCTGATTGACGCGGCCACCATGTTTTCAGATGAACTCATGGAGGCGGCCCTGGAAGGGGAGGTGAGCGAGGAGCTACTCCTTTCAGCCATCCGCAGGGGAACCCTCACCCGTGAGATCACCCCGGTTTTCATGGGGTCAGCCTATAAAAACAAGGGGGTCCAGCCGCTCCTGAACGGTGTCACCCGTCTGCTCCCCTGCCCGTCGGATGTGGAAAACCGAGCCATTGACCCGAAGGATGAATCGGAAGTCGTCCTTTCCACTGATCCGAAAAAACCGATGGTCGCGCTCGCGTTCAAGTTGGAGGACGGCCAGTACGGGCAGCTCACCTATATCAGAGTTTACCAGGGAAGCCTCGGCAAAGGGGAGACCCTCATCAACGTCCGCACCAGAAAGAAGATCAAGGTGGGCCGGGTGGTCCGGATGCATGCCAGTCAGATGGAGGAGATTGGACACATCTCCGCGGGTTACATCGGCGCGCTCTTCGGGGTTGACTGCGCCTCGGGTGACACGTTTGTGTCAGCCGGCATCCATCTGAGCATGACCTCCATGTATGTGCCAGAGCCGGTGATATCCCTTGCCATCACCCCGAAGGACAACAACTCTCAGATCAACATGTCCAAAGCCCTGAACCGCTTTGCCAAGGAGGATCCCACCTTCAGGACCTATGTCATCGATGAGACCGGTGACACCATCATCTCAGGCATGGGTGAGCTTCATCTTGAGGTGTATGTGGAGCGGATGCGCCGTGAGTACAGCGCGGACGTCACCATCGGCGCGCCCCGGGTCGCATACAGGGAGACCATCACCCGAATGGCCGAGTTCAATTACATCCATAAAAAGCAGACCGGCGGTGCGGGACAATTCGGCCGGGTGGCCGGATACATGGAGCCGATCACCGACGAGGAGTTTCTCTTTGAAAACCGGGTGACGGGGGGATCGATTCCGACCCAGTTCATCCCCGCGTGTGAGAAGGGCTTCAAAGCCTGTCTCAAGAAGGGACCGAAAATGGAATTTCCGGTCACCGGCATCCGAATCGTCATCAATGACGGTGCGTCCCATGCGGTCGATTCTTCTGACATGGCCTTTCAGGCCGCGGCCCGGGGCGCGTTTTTACACGCCTATGCCAAAGCCAAGCCGGTCATCCATGAACCGGTGATGAAGGTGGTGGTTGAGACGCCGACCGAGTTTCAAGGCGCTGTCATGGGGTCCTTGAATCAGCGCAGGGGGATGATCGTGGCCTCCCAAGATGAGGGCCCTTCATGCGTGATCGAGGCCCAAGTTCCCTTGGCAGAGATGTTCGGCTATGCCACAGTGCTGAGATCGTTGACCCAAGGGAAGGCCCAGTTCACCATGGAGTTTGCGGCTTACCGGCAGATCCCCAAAGGGATCGAAGATGAACTGCTCAGAAAGATGGCGGAAGATAAGAAGAATGTTGCATAAATGGGTGTTTCGTGTTTACATTTTGCAAACCCATCCAAACATCAAACATCCAAACACCCAACACCAAACAGACTTGAAAAATGGTGATTTACCTCAGAGAAAGGAATTTCAACATGCTGAGAAAGGAGCTTATTTTCCGCAACCCGTTGCGGTTCATGGGGTATGAAAACGAGGACATCCTTCCCCCAAGAGGGTTCGGTGCGGTTCTCGCGCGCGCGGGTCTGGGAAAAACAGCGATTTTGGTGCAACTGGCCTTGGACAGCCTGTTGCGGGAAAGAAATGTCCTTCATATCAGCTTGGCAGATCCGGTGAAAAAAGTCTGTCTCTGGTATGAGGAGGCGTTTCGGAACATTGCCCGACAATATCAGGGCTCGCAGGTGGACCGGCTATGGGAGGAGCTACTCCCCCGCCGGCTGATCATGACATTCAATGTGGAGGGGTTCAGCACACCCAAACTCGAGGAAAGGCTGACCGACCTGACCGCGCAGGGCATCTTTCACCCACAGATGCTCCTCATCGACGGGCTCCCCTTTGATGAGACCGTCAGGGAGGCGCTGGCCGACATCAAAAAACTGGCAGAAGCCCATTCTCTGCATGTCTGGTTCACCGTGCGTACCCACCGTCATGAAAAACCGGGATCTGACGGCATGCCCGTGCCGCTTTCGGATGTTGCCGATCTTTTTGAGGTGGCGTTCCAGCTCTGTCCTGAGGCGAAGGATATTCATCTGCGAGCCATCAAAGGGGGGCCTCCGCTTTCCGAACATCCCCCCCTGCTTCTGGATCCTTCGACGATGTTGATAAAGGATACGGCTGTTGAAGGCTGAAAAGTGAGTCGAAATATCCGCATGTGAAGACTTTTTCAAAAAAAGGTGCGATTTCAAATCGCATCTTTCACGCATCACGTCCCACGCGTCACGTCTCACGCATCACGTTTCAGATAATGGTGAAGTGTATGGCTTGGGGTGAATCAGGGGTGACTTTCCGGCCCAGCCCGATGATGCCGCTTCCGTAGACCGGCAACTCATCCTGCTTGAGATTCATGCCCTTTTTCCCCCTGATGAACACATAGGTGCCATTGGTGCTCTGATCAATCAACACAAACTTGCCCGTGCGATACTCAAAGCGGGCATGGGATCGGGAGACACGATTGTCCTGCACCACCAGATCATTGTGACGCTGCCGTCCCATGGTGACACTGGGACGATCTTGGCTGATCTCGATGATATGGTCATGAAACCGCAATTCCAGCAGATGCATGGCTTGGGTGACCGTTTCAACCTTGGGCTGGGTGGTCTCTGAAACCTGAGCAGGAATCAGGAGTATCGTGTCGCATGTACTGCATCGGGGAGGGGGGTCCGGCTCTCCTCCCGCGATGATATCGGGATCCAAGTTGTTTTTTGACCCGCACTCCTCACAAAACACAAGCATCAACTCTCTCCCTTTTTCCCCTGTTTTCGGAGTTTTTCAATAAGAACATGCCGTTCACGGCTTTGTTCCCACTCGCTAATGAGGAAACGCAGTGAAATCGGCGATCTGTCTCTTTACCGACTCTCTCTCCATAACTTCAGTTCCTGCCTCAACGCTTTGAATTCGGTCTGGATGGTCTTGTTGATATCTCTCAGAGCTTGGACAATGTTTTGGTTTGAGACGCCTGACAGGGGAGAGGCATCTGACTCGGCATCATGATCGGAAAGAGAGACCACCGAGGGTTCGGGGCTTTCCGTCACAACCCTCTTCTCATCATGTTCAATGGGAGGTTTTCTGACCGGCTTTTCCCTCGGCTTTTTGATGTCCTCCTTCAATTCCTTGTATCTGCCCACCTGGGTGACGAGCATCCTCTTCTTTTCCGCATCGCCCAAGTCACCGGACAGAATCACGGTTTCCAGATTCTCGTAAACGGAGTTCAGCAGGGATATGGAGTCCGGATGGGCCTCGGCCTTCTTCTTCTGGATGTATTTGCCCAATGAGTCAAGCAGCTGGAGGAATGCGACGACAATCTTGTCATCCCTGCATGCGTCTTTCAGGTTCTCGATCTCCTCGCTGAGCTTATGCATCACCTGATCGCTTATCTCCCATTCAAGTGACAGAACCACAGCTTTCAGATCATCGATCAATGAATTTTCTGAACCGCCCATGTTTGCGCTTTCCGAATGGCTCTCCTTGGCCCCATCACCCTTGCGATTGTCTGCCTCAGAGCCTTTTTTTGTCAAATTACTCCCCTGATCACCCCCGTCTCCGAAAAGATCGTCAAGGCGATCGTCAACCTCCACAGTAATGGTGCTATCTCTGTCGGAGTTCAATTGCCTATCCTCCCTCCTATCCGTCTGAAAGACATGCCACTTCCGCATCTCTGCCTACCAGACGCTGTTTATCTTTTCCACAGCCTCTGCGACTTTCAGGCGGAGCAACCCCAAAGAGACCTCTTTGCCGAATATGGTGATGAGCAAAAACTCGATGTTGACCTTGCTGAAATGGATGTTCTCATTTTCACCTTTGTGGAAAAGCAATGAGAACTCCTCCTCTCCGACAATCTTTGCCATGGTGTCAACTGCGGCAAAATTTGCCGACGCAAGGGCCGCCAAGGAATACAGATCATGCTGGCAGTTTCCATTGTCACATTTTGCGATGATGTTGCCGGCCATGTCGATCAGCAGGGCACTGTGGACGCCGCTTTTGATCAGATCGTCTGACAAGACACTTTCAATGCGCTCCAGTTGCTCCTGGCCCAGAGTGTAATCCGTAACTTCATAATTGGATCCCAATGGTTATCCTCCTATTTCAATACATTTTGCAAAGAAGTCATCGTCAGGGATATTATTTTTTTCATGGTCGGAACGACGTTCTCTCCGGTAACCGCGCTGCCCGGGAAAGAGGGAACCTTCAACTGACTGTTGAGATCTTTTTCAAGCGTTTCCAGCGGCAACAGGGAGACCCCCTCCTTCTCGAGGTCACGTTTGTTGTATTGCAACACCAGAGGAACTTTGAATATGCTTTTTTTGTACATCGCCAAGTTCTCCTGGAGATTCTTCAGGGACAGGACATTCTTCTTCCGCTGTTCCACCTGCGAGTCCGCCACAAACACCATTCCGTCAACTCCTTTCAGTACCAGACGCCTCGTCGCGTCATACTTCACCTGACCGGGCACGGTGTATAGCTGAATCTTCACATCATAGCCCATTATCTTGCCGATGTCAAACGGCAGAAAGTCAAAAAACAGCGTCCGGTCCCCGTGCGTCTTTATGCTCACCATGTCCGACTTGATCCGTTCCCTGAACTTGCTGTATATGTATTCCAGATTCGTCGTCTTGCCTCCCCGGCCGGGGCCATAATAGACGACTTTCGCCTGCACCTCTTTGCTTTTCATGTTGACAAATGCCAAAACATATCCCTCCTCACCGCGAAATGTTGGTTAACAGAAACAACATCCTGATAGAAAAGAAAACTGGAACAGTCTTCCTCAATCATTGGTTCCATACGTTGCCAATCTTTTCAACCGCCTCTGCGACTTTCAGGCGCAGTAGTCCCAGTGACACTTTTTTCCCGAATATGGTGATGAGCAAAAACTCGACATTTACCTTGCTGAAATGAATGTTCTGATTTTCTCCCTTGTGAAAGAGCAGTGAAAACTCCTCCTCTCCCACAATCTTCGCCATGGTGTCCACTGCGGCAAAATTTGCTGATGCAAGGGCTGCCAGCGAATACAAGTCATGATCACACGATCCATTGTCGCGTTGGGCGATGATGTTGCCCGCCATGTCAATCAGCAAAACACTGTGGACGCCGCTTTTGATCAGGTTTTCTTCCAGAACATGCTCTATCTTTTCCAGTTCCTCCTGACCCAAGGTGTAGTCCGTAAAGCTGACATCGTCATAATTGGATCCCAATGGTTTATCCTCCTCTTACCTCCTGTTCCCAGACAGACGTCCGGGAGCGGGGGAGCCTCGCAAGTTCAACTCGATCAACCGTTTTTTTCAAGACCCAAGGAAACATACCTTATCGGGTCTGACACACAGCTGGGACTGGCAACCGATGAATGGAAGCGAGGCCGATATTGTCGGCAAACGACAAAAAGACAGATAGCCGAAAAAACAAATCTTGTCAAGGTCAGGAAACAAAGATAGCAAGTATTTGTCACGCCCGATGATCCATTTATTTGACCGGGTTCCCCAAAAAACTGTCATACCTGTGAACAAGCATGACCAGCGGTCACAACCAAACAAGACATCACTGCCTTCGCAGGGGTGACATAAAAACTTGACGATCGAGTTGCAGGATTTGGAAACCACGCATACCCGCAAGTTTCACATGCTTGGCAAAACCCCTTGTCAGAGAACAATGAGACATATATCAGAGTGACAGATTTTTTCAACAAGAAATTCGGCATCCGCCTCGAAGTGGATCACACTTTTTCCCAGGCGAGTGCCGGGACTCTTGACTCTCAACCCTGAGGGCAAGCTGAAAAATGTGAGGATGCCAGAATTTCTGCTTTTTTATATGGCAACCGGATTTCTGCCATACATGGCACGAAATTTGCATATTCAACAGATTGAAAAGAACAAAGAAACCCAGTTTCGGACGTTCCCCGATACCTGTCCCCGACGTTTTCCATCGGGGAAAAGCTTGCCCTCGACGTCGGGGACAAGATTGGCACATCCGAAACGCCACGCCGGACTTGCCCAACCGGATTGGCACATCCGAAACGCCTGCCGGACTTGCCTATCGGCTGACGATGGGTCCGGTCACGGATGCCAACGGACAGAGAAGGCAACGCCGTTTGTCCATACATTACCGAATCGCGGCGATTAAATCAACAAGGAATTTTGTTCATGCCCAAATTTTTTCATCGCAGTGTCTGAGGCTGACAGTCTCAAAGCCTGTCAGTCGCTCTCTTTGCCATGAAAGGACATTCAGATTTCCGAAGTTCCAAAAACTTCGGAATTTTTCTGGAAGGAGTTTTCTTATGAAATGGAGTCTCAGAAACAGATTCCTCATCCCGACAGTTCCTCTGTTTGTGATCAGCATGGGGATATCAAGCACAACATCCTATCTGAAATCAAAGGACACGCTTCAGGATTCAATCGCCATGCAACTGACGCGCATGGCTGAATCCACCATCACATTGATTGACGTCTCAGTTGAGGACATCAAGTTGAACTTCTCGTACTGGAGCGAAGATGCGACCCTGGCCACAGTGGTTCAGGATCTGCTGGGGGAATTGACATTGTCCATGGCGGACATTTCCGAAGCCGGCAGGCAGACATCTGAAATTATCAAGACAATTGACGAGATTGCCTTTCAGACCAATCTCCCTGCCCTGAACGCCGCGGTGGAGGCGGCCCGGGCAGGGGAGGCCGGGGCCGGATTCGCTGTTGTCGCCAATGAGATCAGGACCCTTGCGCCGAGGGTGACTGACGCTGCCCGGAACACCGCGGCGCTGATCGAGGGGATCGCCAACAAGATCCAGAATGGCAGGGAGATTTCATCCAGAACCAGTGAGGCCTTTGGTGAGGAGGCAGTCCAAGCCGTCCGGATGGGAGAGCTGATTACGGAGATTGCGGTCTCCTCCAATCAGCAGACCCGGGGGATCAAGCAGATGGGCCAAGTCGTGACCGAAATGGACAAGATCACCCAGCAAAATGCGGCCAATTCTGAGGAGACCTCCTCAGCTTCCGAGGAGATGAAAAATCAGTCAGAGAAGATGAGGGGGTTTGTGGACGAGCTGGTGATCCTGGTCGGGGGCATGTGACTTGTCAGATGAAAATCCGGATGAGTTGGCTCTCGCCTTCGGCCCCGGCAAAATTTCATTTTGGCACTCC
>JAOZRQ010000795.1 GCA_029940115.1 Desulfobacterales bacterium | reverse complement strand
GCAAGAAGGGCGGTCTCATTGCCTTTCAACCTTCACAACTTGTGACTCATTGCCTCTCAACCTCAATGACTGGGCAGCCTTTCTTGCGTTTCAACGCGTTTCCCCCATTATCAAGAAAAACTTGGAATGTCAAACAAAGTGTTGTTCTATGTAAATCAAGTTTGTGAGTTTGTGAGTTGGTTGCTGTGGGGTTCAGGTTTGATTGTTGCCCACGCGCCATCTTTTACCATTTTTTTGCCTTGGTGCAAAACTTATGTCCAGCTTTTGGCAGGAAACTTTTGTCCGTTGTGAACTACAGGGACGGTTTATAAGAAGGGGGCCTCAAATTTCAAAATTGACCCCCAGCTTCAACGCAAGCTTTCAGGATGCCGGCTCAAGCGTGGGAGAGCTCAACAAAAGGAGTGCAAGAAGGGCGGTCTCAATGCCTTTCAACCTCAATGACTGGGTAGCCCTTCTTGCGTTTCAACGCGTTTCCCCTAGTATCAAGAAAAACTTGGAATGTCAAACAAAGTGTTGTTTCCTCGCGTTTGAACCGCGGATCATGTGGATTGCACGGATTGCACAGATTGCCGTCTTTCTTTGCTTGTTGCCGTGGGTTTCAGGCGAACAAACCCGGCTTCTCTGACAGTTCCAGTTCGTTGTGATTTGATCGCTGATAACCTTTGACGCGAAGCCGGTTTTTTTTTGGGGAGAAACTTTTGTCCTCTCTTGTCTGAACCGGGATTCACAGGATTAAAAGATTGCCATGATTTGCCCCCCTGAGGAGGAGATGAGGGCTGAGGTCGCGCTGATGATCTCGATACTCGAATCCCATCAGGCAAAGAGAGGGGAGATCAGGAAGCAGGCTCTCGACTTTCTGACTGATGTTCATTACGGCGAGGATAACGCAGCAAAAGCCGAGAGATGGCTTCACAAAAATTTTGACTTTTAGGCATCCTTATGGAAAATGGTTTGCACATTTTCCGGATGGAAAAAGCTTGTAGTTCCGCCTTTAGGCGGTCTGACACCGCCTAAAGGCGGGACTACAAACTTTTATAATCTGTATCATGGATTTTTAAACACACAGGCCCATGCACATAATAACGAAAAAACGACTTGAGGAGTTTGCAAAAATCCATCCTGACTGCCGTAACCCATTGGAAACATGGTATCGGATTGTGAAAAACAACAATTTCAGATCATTCGCCGAACTCAGGAGCCACTTTCCCGATGTGGACAAGGTCGGCAGATTCATTGTGTTTAACATCGGCGGAAACAAAGCGCGTCTGATCGCCTCGATTCATTTCAACCGTCAGAAACTCTACATCCGGCATGTGCTGACGCACAAGGAGTACGACAAAGGCAAATGGAAGGAATAACCGATGGACAGTTACAACTTGGAAGAAATTTCCGGACAATGGCAACCCTTGGCGCATCTCCTCTCTCTCCCCGAAACCGAATCCGAATATGAGCGTCTGTCAGATTTCTTGGACTGTCTGACAGACACAGTCGGGGACGACGAGAGCCATCCACTGGCCTCCCTCATGGATACGGTCGGAACCCTGATTGAATCTTACGAGGCAGAACATCATCCCTTCTCGCAGGGAGAGCCTGCGGATGCCTTGAGACATCTGATGGAGGTGAACGGGCTGACCCAGAACGATCTGCCAGAACTGGGGGATCAGCAGACGGTGTCCGAGCTGCTTTCAGGGAGACGACACCTGACTCTTCGCCAGATTCACGCGCTCAGTCAACATTTCATGGTGTCCCCTGCGACATTTTTGTAAGTGGGCTATCGGCTCCCAATTTGTCGCTCCAAGTACCCAAAAACCAAAAACCAAAAACCAAACACCAAACACCAAACACCAAACACCAAACACCAAACACCAAACACCAAACACAAAGGAGCCAATCATGCCATTTGTTCCAGTCGAAGACCTCCGTGTGACTCGATTGGCTGAGAAATTGAGCGATGAGGTCTGGAATATCGTCAGCGGGTGGGAGTATTTTCCAAAGCGCACGGTCGGTGAGCAACTGGTTCGTTCTGCGGACAGCATCGGTGCCAACATCGTCGAAGGTTCGGGAAGGGGGACGCCCAAAGATAACCAGCGTTTCGTGAGAATTTCCAGAGGCTCTCTGAATGAGACCAAATTCTGGTTGCGCCGGGCATCCAAACGCAACCTGCTCACTCAGGAGCAGTCGCAAATGCTCAGAGGCATCCTTGATGAACTGGCCCCCTCTCTCAACGCCTATCTGATATCCATCGGCAAAAAGAAAAACCAAACACCAAACACCAAACACCAAACACCAAACACCAAACACCAAACACCAAA
>JAOZRQ010000283.1 GCA_029940115.1 Desulfobacterales bacterium | reverse complement strand
AGGTCGGCCGTTGGGAAAAAAGCCGGGTTTCTTGCCCGTTCCCGACTTTTTGTCCTGTACACAGATCAGCGATATTCCATTGGGTGTCACTGTCATTGTTTCGGCGACTTTTCTTGCGCTTAATCTTTCGCAAGGGATTTTCCGGCTGTTCATGGGCAGGAGAAATTATTGGGTCACAGTTGATGAGCCCTTGACGATGGTATATGCTGGCCTTCCCTTCATACGCCACGATTCAAAGGGGGTGTTCTTCCCTTTTGATGCAAACGTCTTTGAGGAGACCACCCACTCCGTCTCGGGATCGAAAATGAGGATATCCGCATCGCTTCCGGGGCGCAAGGTTCCCTTGTCCAGTTGGTATATTTGGGCTGGATTTCCCGCCAGCTTTTCCACCAACTGGCTCATGGTGAGCACCCCTTCCGCCACAAGGGTGTAAGACAAGGCAAGGGCGGTTTCAACGCCGGAGATGCCGAACGGTGCGAGGTCAAATTCCCGGAGCTTCTCATCTGGATGCCAAGGGTGATGGTCTGAGGTGATGCAGTCAATTGTGCCGTCTCTCAGCCCTTCTTTCATCGCGACGACGTCCTTTTCGGATCGCAGGGGCGGTCTGGCCTTGAAATGGGTGTCATAGTTTTTCAGTTCCGCGTCTGTCAAGGTGAAGTAATGCGGGCAGGTGGACGCGGTGATGCGGATCCCTGCGTCTTTTGCCTCTCTGACGGCCATGACGCCACGTTCGGTGGAGACCGGGGTGATATGCAGATTTCCGTGTGTCAGCGCGACGAGTTCCGTGTCCCGCCTGATCTGGATGATCTCCGCCTCCGCGGGAATCCCGGGCAGTCCGAGCATGGTGGAATGGCGGCTTTCATTCATCATGCCGTTGCCTGCGAGCGTCGGGTCTTCAGGATGGGCGATGAGAGGGACGCCGATCCCCTTGGCATACTCCAGGCTCCGTCTCATCACCATGCTGTTCTTAATGGAATATCCGCCATCTGAAAACGCGACGCAACCGGCTTCCGCCATCAGTCCCATTTCGGAGAGGCTCTCCCCTTCCAGTGCCTTGGTGATCGAACCGATGGGAAATACATGGCAGAAGCCTTCAATCTCCGATTTTCGGATGATGGATTGGGTGATCGTGTCATTGTCGTTGGGGGGATGCGTGTCTGGCATACAACATACCGAGGTGAAACCGCCCCTGATGGCTGCCAAGGTTCCGGTGGCGATGGTCTCGTTCTCCTCGTATCCCGGATCTTTCAGGCGGAGGGTCATGTCTATCAGACCGGGAAGCACATAGCATCCCCCCGCGTCAAGGACGGTTGAGTCCTCTTCCGACCCTTCCGGTTCCTCCCCCTTTTCCATGCCGTTTACGCTGATCTTTCTGATGGATGAGGCATCCACCCATATCTGACCCTCTCCGTCAATTCCTTGGGACGGATCAACAATGTGGCCATTTTTGATGAGTAGTTTTCTGTTCATGATCATATATGTTTGTCCGAGAAAAAAACTAAGTTTTCAAAAAACTTAGTTTCTTGGGTGACGCTTACTTCCCCTTGGTTGGATTCTTCGCCTGCTCCATGGCAAGCTCCTTCAGTTCCCTGAAAGAGGTCTGGCTTGACGCGCCCTCGATGGCTTTGACCGCGAGTTCCTGGGCCTGCCGGGTGGCAATCTCCAACTGCTGGCTCAGGCTCTCAATCCTCGCCGCCTGTTTGACGATCTCCTCTTCCAGCGTCTTGATTTTCAACTCGTAAACTGCCTGTTCCCCGGCAATCTCCTTGGCCCGCAGATCCGCCTTGATCTTGGCCTGTTTCCGGGCAATGCCAATTCCCTCCTCTTTCGCCTTTTTTAACGCGTCTTCCAATTCTTTGGGAAAGTTTTCAACCTTCTCCTTGTGTTCCTTAAAGGCCTTTTCCCGCTCGGCGAGCTGGTTTTCCCGTTCCTCCCATTCTGCGTGACGGGTCTCTCTGAGATCTTCAAGGGCCTGCTCCAGCTCCTTTTTCTGTCGGTCACCCGATTCATCACTGGCCCCGCGGGTCAACGCCAGCGCATAGCGGTATTCGGAGGTTTCACGCTCCCGGGATCTCTTGTCCGACGCCTTCTGTTCCATCATCTGCCGGAGGATATCCTCTTTCTCCCCCTTCCAGACGCGCCGTTTTTCAGCCAGTTCTTTCTCTGTTGCCTCCCGTTTTTCCTGAAACGCCTTTTCACAGGCATTTGCCGTGTCTGTGTATTGTCTGAGCAACTCGCCCAGAGTATCCTCTCCGATCTCCAGATCATACAGGCCGGCGAGACGATGCGTCTCGGTTTCCACCCAAGATCGCTTCTCTTTGAGACGGAACGCCTCCACCAGCAGATCCCCGGATAATCGGCTCACAGCGGTGTTGAATGTCTCCCCCAGATGTTCCAGGGCCTCAATCACCGCCTTCATCTCCGACTTCTCGGCATTCTTTTCCGCATGCTTTTCGGTCGGTTTCGGATGCCGAGGGGTGTCTGCATCCTTCGCGTTCCCTGAATGCTTCTCCTTGAGCAACTGGCGATGGGCCTCATCCAGTTCCCTGTAAGCTGCAAGAATCTCGGCCTTCGTATTCTTGGAACTCGGCTTTTTCATCGTTGTCACGCTCCCTTCGCTTCAGACGGGGTCTTGCCGCCTATAATGGACTCGCCCGCGCGGGTCACCGCAGTCAGTGCAAGCTGCTGAACCTGTTCCAGGGCTGCCTGGAGTCTCTCAGACAAGCTGGCAGTCTGTGCCGCCTGATGCTCGACCGTCTTGTTGAGAGATTTGATCTTCAGCTCAAAGGTGTTCTTCTTGGCTTCGGCCTCCTTCTCGATCAGCTCGGCCTTATGCGCCTCATCCTTGGACGTGTCCCGGATCGCATCCTCACGGGCCTTTTTCACCGCCTCCTCAATTTTCGACGGCATGGCCTCGACTTCGGCTTTGTGTTCCTCAAACTGGGCCTGATGCTCTTCAAGATATTTCTCCCGTTCTGACCTGTCCTTCTCCCTGATCCGGTTTTCCTCCGCCAATTCATACTCCAGCAGACGCTTGCGCTTCTGATATGCATCCGCATCCTCGGTGCGCCTGCGCTCTGAGTCGTAGTCGTAGTTCTCTTCTTCCTGCTGACGTTCCCTTTGACGCGCGGCTTCCTGTTTGGTCTGAACGCTTTGATCCACCTGAGTCTCGCTCTCCCAGGCCTCCTTCTGCTGGGCCGTCTCGATATCCAGATCATCAAATTGTTGCTGGTATCCCTCTTCAAGCGATTGAATCGCGTTCTGATGATCCTGTTGCAGAATGTTCAGGGATTCCGCGGCAATCTGAATATCGTGCAGCCCCTTCGTCATTTGATCTTCGATCTGAATCGCCTTTCGGATGCATGCCAGTTTCTCAGCCTCGGTCTTCGTCTCTTTGACAAGGCTTTCCACCGATTGTCCGAAAGTGGTCTGCACCTTGGAGAGGGATTGGAAGATGCTCTCCGATGTGTAGCTGACCGCCTGCTTGACGATCTCCTTCTCCTCCTGCATGGCGGAGAGGTCCTCTTTTGTGGCGATACGGGCATCCTTCTCGGCATGGTCAGCCTGCAATCTCTTGAATGCTTTGAGGATCGCCTCGGTATCTGAATAGGGTGTCTCCATCAGTTCTCCTTTGTAAATGGTCGGTTGTCCGTTGTGACAAGGAAACTCGGCTTCTGATGCCTGACAGCCGAAATCCCTGAATGTGAAGCCGGGTTTCTTGCAATCGGGAAAGAAACCCGGTTTCAGGGTTGGGCGTTCAGGTCAGCGTCTCCTCTTCTCCTTGACCTTGAACTCCCACTTGTACGGGTCCTCTTTCCTGCATCTTTTCAGGCGTTTTTCAAAGTCGGCCTTCCCATATCCGTCAATGACATCTATCTTGATCGCCTGTTTCCAGAGTGTTTTGTCATAAAGCGTCCGCGCGTAGAAGGTGATCTTCACATCCTCCCTCCGCTCACCTGTCTTATTGATGATCGTCCCTTTCAGATGGCATGTCTGCTTTTTCCCCTTTTTGACCCGCTCCAGTTTCAGATTCTCATACAGATAATTCTCATTGATTTCACCTCGCGGAAAAGTCTTTTCAGAAAGTTCAGTTTTTTTGGGTTCTTTAACCTTAAACTTCCATTTATACGGCTCTTCATTTTTACATCTTTTTACACTGGTCCCTTTCATCAGCGCATCAAAGCCAATTTTTCCATACCGCTTGACCAGATCAATTTTTGCGGTGGCCTTCCAGAGCGTCTCGCCATGGATGTTCAGCGCATAGAAGGTGATTTTGACATCCTCTTTTCGCTCATCCGTTTCATTGACGATGGTTCCTTTGAGATGGCATTTCTTCTTCTTTTTTCCCTCTATCACGATCTCCAGGTCTTCATACGAGTAATCTGCGTTAATTTCTCCCCGAAAAAAGGACGCATCCGCGGAAGATACAAACGCAATGAGACCCACAATAATCACACCCATAATGGCGATCTTTCTCATTTCAATCTCCTGAATAGCAAAAGGAGTGCTAAAATGAAATTTTAGCACCCATGGAAAACGGCAAAAGGAGTGCTAAAATGAAATTTTGGCACCCATGGAAAACATTAAAAAGGAGTGCTAAAATGAAATTTCAGCACCCATGGAAAACGGCAAAAGGAGTGCTAAAATGAAATTTCAGCACCCATGGAAAACGGCAAAAGGAGTGCTAAAATGAAATTTTAGCACCCCATAGAACAAGTTGGCGTTAGCGTTCCGGCACGGAAGTTTCGCCACCCGTCAGATCCTGAAGAATTTTGATCACCTCTGCAAGTCCGGCCTTCCGGTCACCGTCCACATCTTTCACCACCCAGACCTCTGCGTCGGAACGGATCCCGACGGTGACATCCTTTTTGATTCCATCGCTTCTGGGAGATCTCCCAGAAGCTGAGAAGGTATAGGTGGCCTTCATCTCTGTGCCGGAGGCAACGCCGATGTCTTCTTTACTGACTCCGTATTCGATGGTTGCACTATCCAACTGTTGGCTGTCGAGAAACATGGCCAGATCGGTCGGCTGAAAACCGCTGCCTGTTCCGAATACCGGGCCAATGGCCGCGTCCGGGAAGAATACATACATATCCCGGGATTCGCCGGCAGGGCCGTAAGCGGTTATTCCAAGCATGGTGTTTACGGTTCCCATTGTGCCGTCCGTCATCGCGGGAAACGACAGGACATCCCCGCCCCATGTGTTCGTCTGAAGAATAATACGGAGCGGGTCGGGTCCGCCTTGGCTGTTGGTGACGAGCATGAAACCGACGATTGACTCCAGTGTCTGATCCGCTGCATTGGTCGTCTTGAAGGTCGTTGTTTCAACTGTCAGGGTTCCCTTGTTCTCATTGGCGGACGCGTCGTAAGTGACCACCGGTTCAGTGCCGCCCATCACCGCTACCGCATGGAGCGGTTCACCATCCATGTCAACGGTGAATGTCACTGTGGTACTGGCAGGGATGGCCCGGCTCAGGTCAATGTTGTTGATGTTTGTCGGGATTTGGCTCACATCTTCATTTTGACTGAGAACCGGATTCTGATTCTGAAGCAGCGCGAGCAATTCCATTCCCATGCTGAGAGTGCTGGTAGGCAGCGAAATCAATATCGCAGGGTAAACGGATTTATCTCCCGCATTGAACATTTCGGCAGGCGAAACCACGGCAACCGGGTTGCTTATCAATGTGTCCACATCTCCTGACGTCTCTTCCGGGTTGATCCATATCCCCTTCAAAGTTGAGGAACTCGCCATTCCATAAGGATCCGACGTGTCCAAGGCCACCACATAGTAGCCGTCAGCAACCGCTTGGCCCAGCTCGACCTTTGTGATTTTGGGGCCGGCAAGAGCTGCCGAGGCTACGACTAATACCAGCGACGCCAAAGCAATCAAGGTCATCGTCAATTTAAGCTTGTTCATGTCTCAAACCTCCTTTTCTTTTCTGTTGTTTGCCGCAAAGGGTTAAAACAAAGTTTTCCCGAGCCTTGTCATATGTCCATGACGGCATCACCTCCTTTCTGGAAGGATGAAATCTGAAGGATGAAGGATTCATCACCTCCTTGTTTCAAAAACACCCTTGCACGTTTCAGACCACCGAAATTCAAAACATGGGCGTGTTCCACCTTCATCTGTCATTCCGGGGGAAATGGGAAAGAACCCCGGCTTTTTACTGAATGAGCCGACTCTTCCTTTGCCGAAAAAAGTCGGGTTTCTTTCCGGGGCACACTCAAAAACATTGGACAAAAATATATCCGAGATAGATCACCGCAACCGCTATCGTAATATAAAACGCAGGACGATATCCGGGTACGGGTTCGTGGGTCAGTTCCATTTTTTCCTCTTCCATTTTGATCCTCCCATGTAAATCAGTTTAAAGAGTTTGTGAGTTTCTGAGTTTGAGAGTTTGTTTCTGTAAGCTTCAGGTTTGTTTGTTGCCATCATGCTGGTGTTTGTCCTTTTTTTGTGTTGGTTGCTGAATGTGGGTGAAACTTTTGTCCGGCTTTTTGGCAAAGAACTTTTGTCCCACAACATGGATTGTGGGCAAGAAGGGGATTGCCATCAACCCTTTTGACATCAAAAAGAGCTCAACCCAAGGAGTGCGAAAAAGGCGGTCTTGTTGCCTTTCAACCTTTGATGGCTCAAGATTCGTTGTCTTTCAACCTGACAAGCCGGATAGCCTTTTTTGCGTCCTGAACAGTTTGAACCGCGGATTTGACAGATTGCACGGATTGCACAGATTGACCCCCTCCATTGTCTCGCAATTTGTACGGGAAAGGCTGGGGGTGGGAGCTACTACTACAAACATGTCGGCCCCTACGGGCCTCCATTCGGTGTCAACCCCCTTGCTGTCAGGGAAAGCTCGAAATGTCAAGCAAAGTGTCGCTTTCCGGAAAGAAAGTTGTTGACATTCGTCATCCCCAATGGTACAAGCATCCTCGTCGGCAAGTCGGGCGGCATCCCTTCAATCAGCCACGAGCTGCAAATGGGAGTGTCCGCCTTCGGGGGCATTGACACATGCGAATCATGCCGGTGCCCGCATTGGCGGGCCGAGAGTTGCAATGGGAGAATACTTTGTGGCCCCCCGACAGCGCCGACACCAACAATCGCATGTGCCTCATGGCCCCACCACCATACCTTGGCCCACTTGGCCGCAGGTGAGTGCAGAGTCTCGTGACTGATCATCTCGCCTTTGTGCGGCAATCTTCACGGGTGTAAAAGTGTGACGCCAACCCCCGCTTTTATCCCCATCACCGCCGGATTTGGCAATCTGGAGAGCGAGTTTCAACATGCTTTTTCATAACTTGCTGATTCATCATGTCTTTTTTCCTGAATCGTCAGTTCTCCAAAATACCGCCTCGGATTACCGCACATCCAACAACTGCAAGGGCACGGGGTATCAACGACGAGCCCGCGTTGTCTTTCATCCAACGCTTTCCAATCACCCGACCAATAAAAGCGACGTTTCACTTTTAAGCGATTATAATGATGTCGTCTTAGTGCTCTCTTTTTTTTGTAGTTCATGATTCGCATTCACAATTATTTGACATAGCTGTCTATGATTCGTTGCTCCACTCCCTCCTGTTTCATCTGTTTCAGAACCCCATCGAATCTCTCCGCCAGAGACTTGCCCTTCTCACCCAGGGTTTTGGAAAAGACGGTGTATGTCGGATATTCGGTCATGACATACGCCACCTCGAGCTTTCCCTGAAGGCCGAGTTGTTTGGCATTGTACATCAGGGGCATGAGCGACCCCATGGCCACATCAACACGCCCTTTGGCGAGGATTCGCACCAGATCTTTCTGGTCTCCGCAGACCTCCTTTTTCAATCCCTCATAGCTGTCAAATTCCGGACCGTAGGAAAACCCTCTGACAACAGCGATGAGCTTCCCTTTGAGATCATCAAGTCCGGTGATCCTCATGCCGCTTCCCTTCCACGTCATGACGACATTTTTCTGGATGTGTATGGTCTCCTTCGTATAGTAGAGGAATTCATCCCGCTCCTTTTTATATAACGCGGTGATGATACCGGTCACGTCACCTCCTTTCACAGCGTGCAAGCATCTTTTCCAAGGCATCACCTGATATTTCAGCCCGATTTTGAGCCGCTTGCAAACCTCCCGGATGATGTCCGCATCAGTGCCGACCACCTGCCCATTCTCCTCCTGCCATTGAAAGGGTGAGAAATCTTTCAACACGGTCAGTACGATTTCCTCAGCCAACGCATTCATCGGCAGAAGCAGGAGAACCATAACCCATGTTGCAACCAGTTTCTTCATTGTTTTTACCTCCTTATTAAGTAAGTATAGTTGTAAGCTGTAAGCCTTTACAGCCTCCAGCTTACAGTTTGTGGGGATTGAGCAATCAGGTCTGTCCGGAGTGCAAAGCTCGCTTTGCGAGTCACCATCTCCGGAGTGCAAAGCTTGCTTTGCGAGTCACCCATCTTCGACCACTCCGGAGCCACTCGCAAGGCAAGCCTTGCACTCCGGACCCGTTCGCAAGCCCTGATTTTTCAGAATCGCTGCTTGACGAGTTGATCAGTCTTCATTATTTTGTTGCAGTCATCCCGTAAAAATAGTATATTCATAATTTGGGACTGGTCAAATCAAAATGATTGACACTATTATCAAAACATTCTGATAA
>JAOZRQ010000794.1 GCA_029940115.1 Desulfobacterales bacterium | reverse complement strand
TGACCCGGCAATGAATTGCCGGGCTATTCTCAGTTGTCCCTACGGGACAGGAATGTCGGGGGATGAGTTGACCCGGCAATGAATTGCCGGGCTATTCTCAGTTGTCCCTCTGGGACAAGAACATGGGGAATATCGCTGACCCGGCAATGAATTGCCGGGCTATTCTCGGTTGTCCCTCTGGGGCAGATGTTTCAAAGCTCCGCCACGCGCACAATGGCCGCTTTCAGACTCTCCTGCCACGGCTTGGGCCTTATCCCGAAATTTTTCTGGATCAGCGAACAATCAAGTGCGGAGAAGGCCGGCCGGTGTGCAACGGTGGGATATTCGGCGGTGGTGACAGGCACCACACGGGGAATGCGGGTGCCCTCGACCTGCCCGGCCAATTGCCCTATCTTTTCTGCGAACCCGTGCCAAGAGGTGATCCCCTCTCCGCAGTAATGATAGGTTCCCCACGGGATCGGAAGGCCGTCCCGAATCCGGGTTCCGAGGGTCAGCAACGCCTCGGCCAGATCCACCGCGCGGGTGGGACATCCGTGCTGATCCGCGACGACGCGAATCATCTCCCGCTCTTTTCCCAACCTCAGGATGGTCTTGACAAAATTATGTCCATCAGCACTGTAGAGCCAAGCGGTTCGGATGATGAGATGCGCTTTTGACCGATGCCTGACCGCCTTCTCTCCGGCCGCCTTGCTCTCTCCGTAAATCCCCAGCGGGGATATCGGATCTTCCTCATGATAGGGCCTTGTCTGTTTCCCGTCAAAGACAAAGTCGGTTGAGATGTGGATAAGCGGGATGCCAGCCGTCCCACAGCATTCGGCCAGATTGCCCGGCCCCTCAGCATTGACCGCAAACGCAAGTCGTTTCTCGCTCTCCGCGGCATCCACATTTGTGTATGCGGCCGCGTTGATCAGCAGAGCCGGCCGATATTCTTCAAGCCCCCTTTTGATTTGGCGTCTCTCGGTGATATCCATATCCGCGCGTGTGGCCGGGATCGCCTGAACACCGAATCGTTGCCCCTGCCTTGCAATCTCCCGGCCCAGCTGCCCATCCGCACCAGTGACAAGAATTTTCATCTTCATCCTTCCTGATTATAACGGCCCCTTGAACATGCCCGTGAACGTGAATGTTCCTGATTCTAACGGTTTTTGTGGTTGCATGTGGTCTCAGACAGTCACGATCCTGGAAGCCGGCTTGGGGACAGCCTGCCGCGACAATCCCCACAAACCGCGGATGGACGCTGATGGGCCTCGGCACACAGGCCATCCGCGTTCATCCGCGGATCACCATTCTCAGCCCGTGTCGGAAACCACAAAAACCGTTAGAACCAGTCACATTTCATCCTTCATATTTCACCCTTCATATTTCATCCCTCACATTTCATCCTTCACATTTCATCCTTCACATTTCATCCCTCACATTTCATCCCTCACATTTCATCCTTCATATTTCACCCTTCATATTTCATCCTTCACCTTTCATCCTTCATATTTCATCCTTAACATATAGTTGTTCGGAAGAAAGATCGGAAAGATATCGGAGCTTTTTGTCCTTTTCCGAAACAATGACATCTTTTATGGGCCAATCAATCCCGATCTCAGGATCGGACCATAATATGCCCCCTTCATCCCCAGGATGGTAATAATCGGAACACTTATATGAGAACAGGGCCGTTTTACTCAGCACGAGAAACCCATGGGCAAAGCCTTCCGGCATGAACAACTGACACCGGTTCCGATCTGTCAGGTAAGCCCCGGTCCACTGACCGAATGTGGAAGAGCTGGGACGGATGTCAACGGCCACGTCGAATATCTGCCCTGAAATCACCTGAACAAGCTTTGCTTGGGGATGTCTCACCTGAAAATGCAACCCTCTCAGCGTACGTTGCACAGAACAGGACATGTTGTCTTGGACAAAGGGCCGGGTGACACCGGCTGTCTCATATCTGTCCTGACGATAGGTCTCCATGAAAAAGCCCCGCTTATCCTTGAATATCCGAGGCTCGAAGATGAGGACGCCCTCAAGAGGCGTTTTGATGACCTTCATGGCAATTCCTTTAAACTTGGATTCTCGGTTCTGGTGTTTCCGGTTCTGGGTTCTCGGTTTTGGGTTCTGGGTTCTCGGTTTTGGGTTTTGGGTTCCCGGTTTGTCAAGGCTTCTTCCAGCCTTTAGGACCCAGAACCCAGAAGCCTTTACCCATGTCTTCCAGCCATTAGGACCCAGAAGCCTTTACCCATGTCTTCCAGCCCTTAGGACCCAGAACCCAGAAGCCTTTACCCATGTCTTCCAGCCCTTAGGACCCAGAACCCAGAAGCC
>JAOZRQ010000282.1 GCA_029940115.1 Desulfobacterales bacterium | reverse complement strand
ACATGAAAATAGATTTTCATCAACGGGGGTGAAAATCGCTTTTCATGGAAGTTTCATAATCCGTGAAGACTGGTTGCCACGTCTGATCTTTTCTTTGGCATCGTCGCAGATTTCTGGCTCTCTGGTAATTCGTGTTGAAGCTCTTTCCTTATAAAATCAATGTCTCGGAATGTTTTTCGGCTCCTTGACAACTCATTTTTCTCCTCCGTGCCTCATGAACGGGCAAACTCCTTGACGCCCACATCCTTGACGGTTCCGCTGACCAACTGAAGAAGGACATGGTTCTCATACGCCACCACATGCCACGACAAGGTCTGCGTCGTCACCGGATTTCCGTCGCAACGGACGCACTGACATCTTGGCGGACGGATGCGGATGTATGTCCTTCTTCCGAATACGGACAAATGGCGGAGCGTGATCTCCCTCCCGTGACCGTAAGGCTTGCGGATCTCCCGGCCGCATTTGTGGCAGCAGGTCCCGTCAGCTGTGCTTCTCACTGTGATGATGGCGTCCCCCTCTCCGTTGATCTCCGTCCTTTCCACGACGACATCCGGAATGTCCAACAGTGTCTCAAGGAATGTGTCCGAAGGCCTCGGAAAAATGCCATGCCACGGAAAGCCTGATGCAAACGCAGTTGAACCAAGATGATCATGCAAAAAGAAACTCAAAGCCTGAAACCCAAAGCCCGAACCCGGAGAAGCATCACTCCGGGCAACCCGATTATTCCCGGCATAAACATATTTGATAAGCTTCCCCTCCCGAATTTCACAAAACTTATCAACATAATACACAACCCCTCATTCAGCGAATCAATCTCGGATGATTTTTTCTGCATCTGAAGCGCGGGCGTTTGCGGATTCATTCCAATAATCTCCGATGGTTTCAAACTGCGCTTTGACATAATTCTCGCCGTCTGTTGCATACATGTTGTTTTTATAGGCAAACGCGGCGTTTTCCCCTTCATACAGCATACCCGCTGTCGTATCCAGCGCGTTTTTTTCAAAATCAGGCTGGGGGACATCCCTTGAAAATGATTGCCCGAATGCTGATTGGGATAAAAAGATGGTATTCCCGTCTGACGGGACTTTTGGAGCATTGGCAGAATCTGGGATAGCATATTCATCCCTATGCCCGCTGAAAAAGGCTGCCGATGCAGAATCATTGGCAGGTGGATTTGTCCCCGGCGGGACAGCCAGAACATTCTGATAATCCCCTCTTATGGTTTCTGATTCCGCGCCCGCTTCAAGGGGAGCGATTATCAACGTCAGAATAAACCCATGCCAGTTGCCTTAACCTGTCCAAGTATTTGCTTTTCATAATTTTTCCCCTTACTTACTTAATATCATCAAATAATTCGGTCTCCAATACCCGGATCAATTGCTGCCGCTCTGGACTGGGCAGCAACATCTTCCCACGCGGCCTTGGCATCCTTGCCAAGGGCATATCCGAAAGTCCCCAAGATTAGACAAAACATCGTCATGACCAGCCCTGTCAGCTTTGAAATCCGGTTTTTCATGGCCTGTATCCTTATTATAAGTGATTTGTGATGCGTGATGCGTGATTTTCATCCTCTCATGTTTCACGGTTCACGGTTCAATCCTGGCAATCTGTTTGAGCAGCGTGAATCGCCCTGTGACCTCCCGATTCAGATGCTTCTGGGAAGCGGATGTTAAGAACTCCTTTAATGTTCCCCTTATTTCAGAATCTGAATCCACGACATGGCCTATCTGGCCTGAGTCGGCCTGGAATATCAGTTTTCGTTCCAGATCCACGTTTGTAAGCGTGAGTGATATGGGAATGGCCATCTGATCCACCGTCGCGCTGAACAAAGTTTCACTCAGAGCAGAATGCCTAAGTTTACACTTATGACAGACGAACCTTGATTGCAACATCCGATCAACAAGTTAAAGGTTACAACAGGGAATAATGGGTGTCAATCTTTTTTTGTTTCCCCTTAATATTGAAAGCTTTCTCTGTGAACATCTGACCGGAAATAAGTACCCGGCCATAAATTTTCAGGTGTCGGTGGATTCCGGGTCAGGCTGAAAAAAAGTCCCTTTTTTTCAGCCTGCCCGGAATGACAGGTTGGATTGCCCATGACGGGAAATTCCGAAAAACTTTTGGATAGGTCGTGAAAAAAAATAGAAGGTTCACATCAGGTTGGCATTGTGTGCAGAAAGGCTTTTATGGGGGAATTCAAACTTTTCCCTCACATGCTCGACAATGGCAAGTTTCCTCGCGCTCGGTTCGGATTGGCAAATCCTAATCGCCTGCCGAATTTGCCCATCCGGCAGGAGCAGGAATATTGTCGCGCTCGGTTCGGATTGACAAATCTGAACCCAAACAACTTGACATGAATCGAATTTTAGTGTATCTAAAGTGGTTATACAAGCAGAATGTCAATCTGGATGAAGCGTGAAACGTGAATTCACGCATCACGATCACGCATCACGTTTCACGCATCACGTCTGACAATTTGGAGGACAATTATGATACATATAGATGGATCATTTCTTGAGGGCGGGGGCCAGATTCTCCGCACAAGCTTGGCATTGAGCACTTTGACAGGACAGGCGTTCAGCATCAGCGGCATCCGGAAGGGGCGTTCCAAGCCGGGATTGAAGCCCCAGCATCTGAACGGGGTGAACGCGGCGCAACAATTGTGTGATGCGGATGTGACCGGAGATGAGCCGAATTCGCAGGATCTGGTGTTCAAACCGAATCAAGCCGAATCAAAGGACCTATCCATTGACATCGGCACAGCCGGTTCGGTCACGTTGCTGATGCAGGCCGTCTTGTTGCCGGCGATATTCGGGAGTGAGCCGGTCACCATCACCCTGAAGGGGGGCACCGATGTCAGATGGAGCCAGCCTTATGATTATTTCACCCACATCTTTCTGAAATCTGTGGAGCCTTTTGCCGAGACAGAGACAACGCTTCTCAGAAGAGGCTATTATCCAAAAGGCGGGGGAGAGGTCCAAGTGACGTGCCGGCCGAAATTCGGCATCCTTGGATACAAAGACTTTCCATCGCGCCTTGATGAACTGAGAAGAGACCTTCCGGAGATGAACCTTGAGGCGAGAGGGGAGTTGGAAGCGATTGAAGGGATATCTCACGCGTCGTCAAAATTGAAGGGCGTCCCGGAGCGCCAAGCCAAGCAAGCCCAGAAAGTCCTTGAGGGTCTCGGATGTCCGGTATCCATCAAAACCGAATACAGCGACAGCCGGTGCCCGGGATCAGGGATCACCCTGTGGGCCACCTTTGCAGGAGGGGGGACATGGCCCGTCCGACTGGGTGGCGGTGGGCTGGGAGAACGGGGGAAAAAAGCCGAGAAAGTCGGGGAGGAGGCGGCAACCAAGCTTCTCAAAGAGATACACAGCAACGCACCCGTGGACAAATACTTGGCCGATCAGCTCCTCCCGCTGATGCCCTTTCTTTCTTCAGCCCGATACAAGGCGTCTGAAATCACTCCCCATTGCCAGACAAACATGTATGTGATCAAGAGATTTCTTCCGGTAGAATTTTCAGTGGAGGGGACGGTGGTAAGGGCGATAGGCAAGGGGCGATAGGCAAGGGGCGAGGGGCGATAGGCAAGGGGTGAGGGGCGATAGGAGGGGCGACAGGCAAGGACTTAACCTTCATTCCCGAAATCGGATGACCAGAACCATTGCCCATCGCCCCATCGCCCATCACCCATCGCCCATTGCCCCAAAATAGGAGATCCTTATGAATCGTTTAACTTATATGCTCTTTTTTGTTTTGGCTATCCTGATCGGCCCATCCTGTCTTGAGTCCGTGAAACGTTCGGAACCTGAACAAGCAACGCCCGGAGATCAAGTCCGGCCTGAATCGGAGGAGAGGCTCACACCCCTCGCATTTCCGAGTTGGCTCGAGAATCAGGCCATGCCTCCGTTGGAGGAGGAACCCGCGCTGATCATTGACACTGGGGGACATCAGGCCACCATACGGGATGTCATGTTCACGAGTGATGGAAAATACCTCCTCTCCGTATCGGATGACAAGACCATACGGATATGGAGCGTATTGACCGGTGAATGCATCCGAGTTCTCCGGGGGCAAAGCGGAGAGGGAAGGTATGGAAAGATCTATGCCGCGGCCCTGTCGCCGGATGACCGTGTGCTCGCTGTGGGCGGATTCATGGCCAGAGGATTCGGCGTGGAGGCTTACAAGGTCGGCACCATTCGTCTGATTGACCTGCGGACCGGTGAGGTCAGAGGTCTGTTGAGAGGCCATGAGAACGTGATCTATGACTTGGCCTTTTCTCAGGATGGAACCCGGCTGATATCAGGAAACTCGGACAACACCGCCCGGATATGGGATATCCGATCCGGCGAATCCCTGCACATGCTGAAAGGGCATACCGCCCGCATCTTTGCGGTGGGATTCTCTCCTGACGGCAGACGAGCCGCGACTGGAAGCTTTGACCATAGCGTGAAACTGTGGGATGCCACGAACGGATCGCTGATCAAAACCCTTGACGGACACACCGGCCACGTCAGACGCGTCGCGTTCACCCCTGATGGAAAACACCTGCTCTCCGGGGGCCGGGACAGGACGATCCGTCTCTGGAATGGACACACCGGCGCGTTTCTCAAGGTGCTTGCGGAGCAGAAGACCGATCTGTTCAGCTTCGCCGTATCCCCTGACGGAACCCGGGTGCTCACCGGATGCATGGGCGCGCCGAACATCAGCAATGTCTTCGCCATCCCCTCGGGAAGACCGATCAGTTCCTTCACCAAGCACAGCAACTCCGTCTTCGCGGCCGCGATCTCCCCCACCGGAAAGACCGCGGCCACCGCGGGCGGGAATGAGAATGACATCTATCTGTGGGAATTGTCCACCGGCCAGCCAAAGCACAAGCTGTCAGGAAAGGGAAAACGGGTCTGGAACGTCGGCTTTGCCAAGGATGGACGCTCCATTGCCTGGGGAAATCGGTGGCGGAGTCCCAGCCTGTTCGCCCACGGGCCACTGAACCAGGCGTTTCAGATCAAGGCGGAAGAAGAGGACGCGTTTGACTTGGCCATGGGGGAGGAATTGAAGAATGACGGCGACTATCTCCGGGGGATACGGTCGGTTGGGACGCTGAACCTTGAGACCGAGGGGAACAGCCTCCACCCAACCCTCCGCATCATGAAAGAAGGGGAACTCGCATACGAGGTCACCCGGGATTCCACCGATGGCTACAACCATCACAGCCTCACCCTGACACCGGACGGGAAGACCGTCATCAGCGGTGCAGGGTGTGATGTGGTCTCCGCGTACGACCCGGATACCGGGGAGAAGATTCGTGAGTTTGTGGGGCATACCGCCGCGGTCTGGGGCGTGGCACCGTCACCCGACAACCGCCTTCTCGTGACCGGATCCGGAGATCAGACCGTGAGATTATGGGAGATCGAGACGGGAAAGCTTCTTCTGAGCATCTTCCAAGGGATGGACAACGAATGGGTGGCTTGGATTCCCGAGGGATATCACGCCTGCTCCCTGAACGGTGCGAAATATATCGGGTGGCACATCAACCGGGGGGATGGCCATTCCGCGCTCTATTATCCCGCATCCCGCTTCTCCAAACAATTCTATTCCCCCAAAGTGGTGGCGGCATACCTTGAAACCGGAGGAGAAATGGACGAGGCGATCCGGCTGGCCAATGCCGGGACACCCGGCAGAAAAAAGGTGAAGGAGACCGCAGAGTCGGATATCCCGCGTATCATGCCGCCGCTGGTATTCTTTGAGCTCCCCGAATATCGGGATGTGACGGTCCATGAACCGAGCATCCGGATCAAGGCCCTTGCCAAGGCGATCAATGAGGAGCCGGTCACCGACATCCGGGTGCTGGTGAACGGCAGGCCCCTGGAACAGTCGAGAGGGATCAAGAGGCGGAAACGGATCGAGGAGCACCGCGCTGAGATTGACTTGGTCATTCCGCTGACCCAAGCTGAGAACCGGATCTCCGTCATCGCGGCCAACCGGCACAGCCAATCCGAGCCGGAGATCATCACTGTCCGCTGGCAAAGCAGGGCGGGGGAGCCTGTGGAAAGAATGGATATCTTCAAACCCGCGCTCTATCTGCTGGCCATTGGCGTCTCCGAATATCAGAAGCCCGAATATGACCTGGGCGTTGCCCACAAGGACGCGGAGGCGGTGGCCAAGGTCTTTGAGGAACAGAGGGGAAAGCTGTACCGGGAGGTTCACAAACGGCTTCTCACCGATCAGAATGCGACCAAGGCGAATGTGCTGGACGGCCTGAGTTGGATACTGAGAGAATCCACGCAAAAGGATATCTCCGTGATCTTTGTCGCGGGGCACGGGGTGAAGGATGAGCGGGGGAACTACTATTTTCTTCCCCATGACGGCGATGCGGACAATCTCTTCCGCACCGGGGTGAGATGGGTGGAGTTCCAGGACGTGCTTGAGAACCTTCCTTCCAAGGTGATCCTCATGGCCGACACCTGCCACAGCGGAAGCATCACCGGCACACGCCGCGGGATTGGACGTCAGGATTCGAGCGACCTCATCGACGCGCTTCGGGAGCTGATCAACACCGAAAGCGGCGTGATCGTCATGACCGCGTCCACAGGGAGGGAGCTCAGTTTGGAGAAATCCGAATGGGGGCACGGCGCATTCACCAAGGCCATCATCGAAGGGCTTGAGGGCGGGGCCAACTATGACAGGAACAGAACCATAGACATCAAGGAGCTTGACCTTTTCGTGACCATGCGGGTGAAGGCACTCACCAAGGGAAAGCAGCATCCCACCACGGAGATCCCCAAGACCATGCCGAACTTTCCGGTGGTGTATCGGTGAGGAAAAGACATCCGGTTTCATCGGCCTTTGTGGAGCCATCGGCAGGATACCATAGTACACCAATTCATAAGTTCGTCGCCCCCCTTCCGCTCCCGCCGGATTGCCAAATTCGGCGGCAGCCCGGGCCGATCAAGGGTGTAAAGGGTATGAACTTAAAAAATGGTGCAATCGGTAAGGAGGATGAACAATGGAACAAAGAGCAGTTGAATTCATTTCCGAGGAGGAATATCTTGCCCAGGAACGCTCTTCGGAGGAAAAGTATGAGTATTATGGAGGTGAGGTGTTTGCCATGGCAGGGGCGTCGGAGAAGCATAACCTGATCGTCACGAATGTCCTATCCGAGCTGCGCTCCCAGTTGAAAAAGAGACCATGCAGGGTTTACCCGAGTGACATGCGCCTGAAGATTGAGGCCACAGGCCTTTATACCTACCCGGATGTCATGGTTCTCTGCGGAGAAAGGGAATTCGGGGATGACAACTTGGACACCCTGCTGAATCCAGATGTGATCATAGAGGTGCTCTCGGACTCGACCGAAAGCTACGACAGGGGAAAGAAGTTTTGGAACTACAGGACATTGGAATCACTGAAAGCGTATGTGATGATCTCCCAGAACAGCCGGAGGATGGAAAAATATTCCAGAAACAAAGATGGGTCATGGACGTTCACAGAGGCGGATGATGACCATCCCCTGATCGTTCTGGAAAGCATCGGGTGTAATCTGGAGATTGCTGAAGTTTATGATAAGGTGGAGGATACTTAACTTGGGAGAAACTAAGTTTTTTGAAAAAACTTACAGATTTTTGCAAAGGAGGAAGTTGAATGAAATATGTTGCATCCCTCCAAGTCCTGATATGTCTGTTTCTTCTGTTCCTGCCGACTGTCAGTGCTCAGGAGGAGACCTATCCGGTGATCTTTGAGGCCACGCAACGGGCCGTGCTCTCTGCGGAGCAATCCGGCGTGGTGGTCAGCCTGAAGGTTGATGTGGGAACCCGGCTGAAGAAAGGCGCGCTCATCGCCCGGGTGGACACAGGCGATCTCAATCTGAGAAAGAAGCGGAGCGAGCTGGCCCTCAGGCATCTGAATGTCAAGGTGAAGAACTTGGAGACACTCATCAAACGGGGACTGACCACGGATGAGGAACTGGCCCAGGCCCACACGGAAAAGGATGTCACCTATACCGACATCCAGATATTCAAAAAGCAGATTGCCAAATCACGGATTGCCGCGCCGTTCAGTTGTGTGGTGGTTCGCCGGCACATCCATCCCCATGAATGGGTGACAGTGGGGCAACCGGTGGTGGAGGTGGTCAACCCCAGACGATTCCGGGCAGTCGCCAACATCCCCTCCCGTCTGGCAGTCACGTTGAAGCAGGGCGACACCCACACCTTTGACGTGCATGATATCGGGATGACGGTGACAGGAACCGTGCAGGCCGTAGTTCCGGAGGTGGACGAACTCAGCAATACCACCCAGGTGATCTGGAAACTGAAAAAGGCGGAGAAAGAACTGATGTCGGGGATGAAAGGGGAAGTCCGCATTGCTGTATCCCCTCCGACGGAAAACGCGAAAGAGAAGGAACAGAATCCTTGACCCGGATTTTGTCCCTTCATTTCCGCATTCCTTTTCACTTGGAACATTGTAGAACGATTTTTCAAATCGTTCTGTCCGGATTGCGGATGTCATCATTGTAGAGCTTTCAACATAATCCTTGTCAGCTCGGAGTGCAAAGCCTGCTTTGCGAGTCCCTGGGATTCACGGATCTGTTCACGCACGACTCACAAAGCAGGCTTTGCACTCCGGACCGGACAATCTTTTTGACTCACAAAG
>JAOZRQ010000022.1:18053-27164 GCA_029940115.1 Desulfobacterales bacterium | reverse complement strand
TGTCGGGGGATGAGTTGACCCGGCAATGAATTGCCGGGCTATTCTCAGTTGTCCCCACGGGACAGGAATGTCGGGGGATGAGTTGACCCGGCAATGAATTGCCGGGCTATTCTCAGTTGTCCCTACGGGACAGGAATTATCGGGGGATGAGTTGACCCGGCAATGAATTGCCGGGCTTCGGGCAGGGGCACGGGAGTTTTCAATTGGGGCGATCCTGATTGGGGATTCTCATTTTTTGTCCTGTACACACAGAATTGTTTGACAAAGATTGGAGGAACTGTTACGCTTGCAGACATGCTCCCGACCCAAGCCAGCCTGAGAAAGCGACATCGGAAAAAACTTTGACGCCCTTCGGCTCACACGCCTCAAACTTGAAAAAAGGGACTCAGAACGGAGATTATCTATGCGTTTCGAGAATATCATATCCACATCAAATATCGTCCTCACAGAGGGCGGAGTCTTGGAGAGAGTCCGAAGAGGCGCTTCTGCAAATCCAGATCCATTCATCGAACATGCAGGCCTGATATATGACGAAAACGGCAGTGTTAAACCGCCTAAAGGCGGAACTACAAACTGGAGATATACCTTTGAACCAAGTTTTTTCAAAAAGCTTAAGCACAACTTTCCCGAACGCTCCAATCGGATTTGTCAATCCGAGCCGAGCAAGGGAAGACTCGGAGGCAAAATATGACCCGATTGACCCAGTTGCCGACATTGCGGATTAATCCAGCGAAAAATCTTCCGTTTATGTACAGAGGCAAAAAATACCAAGGGGTGAGCGGCGACACCGTCGCGACCGCGCTTTACGCGAACGAGGTACGGATATTCTCCAGAAGCATCAAATATCACCGTCCCCGTGGATTGTACAGCTTGGACGGCGAATGCGGAAACTGCCTCATGGCGGTTGACGGTCTTCCAAATGTCCAGGCGGAGACCACGCCTCTCCTCGGAGGGATGTCCATAGAGCCGCAGAATGTCCGTGGAAATCCTGAATGGGATGTCATGGGCATCATGGATCAGCTTGACTGGGCCATGCCGGCCGGCTTCTATTATCAGCGATTTCATAAGCCGTACAAGCTGTGGCCCTTTTTCCAGAACCGGATCCGAAAGCTTGCGGGGACTGGGAAGATTGATCCCGCGTTTGATATGAAAGGCCGCTTTGACGAACAGCATCTGAACGCGGATGTCTGCGTTCTCGGAGGAGGGCCTGCCGGAATCCATGCCGCACAGGCCGCGGCCGATCAGGGGCTTCGCGTGATCATCCTGGAACGCCGACCTTGGATGGGAGGCTTCTTTGACTACCGCACCGCGGCATATGCCCCCGGCGTCCCCCTTTACGCCAAGGCCAGAGAGCTTGCGAGTCAGCTTGAGGATATCTCTCGTTCCGGGACATGGGGACGGGAAGGGGGGATCCGGGCATTTCCCCACACCTCTGTCACCGGCTACTACAGCAACAATCATATCACCGCGGTGCAGACGGGCGGCGAGAATGACCGGTTTACCGAGCGCTATCTTGACATCCGGGCAAAAAGCGTGGTGGTGGCCACAGGCTGTATTGAGCGTCCCCTCCTCTTTGAGGAGAATGACCGCCCCGGAATCATGCAGGTCGGGTGCGCGCACCGGATGGCCCGAACCTTTGGCCTGCTTTCGGGAAAAGCGGCTGTGTTCAGTGTGGGCCATGACTTGGGGCTTGAGGCGGCCATTGATCTCTTTGACCTCGGAATGCAGGTCACCGCGGTCGCGGATTGCCGGCCCGATGTCCAGGATCAGGGATTGACAAAAGCCCTTGCAGAAAGAGATATCCCGCTTCTGCAAGGATGGGTGGCTTGCCGATCCGGAGGGAACGGAAAAGTGACACGCGTGACCCTGAGTACGCTTGAGGGGCTTCGGCATCAGGAATTTGAATGTGATCTGTTGGTGGCCTCCGCGGGACTGACACCCTGTTCAGGCCCGCTTTCCCTATCAGGCGCGAAGATGGCTTATGACATCCACACCGGTTTCTTCCTTCCGGAACAGCTCCCTCTGAAAGTCCATGCGGCCGGACGGTTGCTCGGCTACCACGATCCCCTTTCCATTGAGGCGTCGGGACATCTGGCCGGGCTTGAGGCGGCAAAAGATTGCGGCGCGGGGGGGGATGACGTGGTGAAAACCGCCCAAGAGAAGCTCGAATCGCTGCCTGGGCCGGTCACCGGATCCAAGGTGGTGTTGCCCCCGGTGAAAGGGGGGCGGAAGATGTTCATATGCTTTGATGAAGATACCACCGTGAAGCATGTCAATCAGGCGTGTGACATGGGATTTGACAAGGTGGAACTCGCCAAACGGTTTACCGGGGCCGGCACGGGTCCGGGGCAGGGCGGGATTCCAGGACACAACCTGCCTCTGCTGATCTCCCGGTACCACTCCGATTCGAACGAGGTGCCGCTTCCAAGTACGGTCCGCCCGCCCTTGGTTCCCACACTGCTCGCCACCTATGCGGGCCGGAATCACGACATGGCGAAGCGGACCCCGCTACATGACTCCCAAAAGGCGGCCGGCGGGGTTTTCCGACGCATCGGCGTCTGGAAGCGGGCCCGATACTTTTCCGAGGACCTCACATGCCGGGAAGAGGTGGAAAATGTCCGAAACAACGTGGGGATGATAGATGTCTCCACCTTGGGCAAGTTCCGGATTTTCGGCCCGGATGCGGCAAACGCGTTGCAACGGATCTATGTGGGAAACATGGCGGACATCCCTTCGGGAAAGATGAAATACTCCGCCGTATGCAATGAGGACGGATGCCTCATTGACGACGGGGTGATCACCCAATTGGGGGAGAACAATTACTACTTCACCACCTCCACGGCCCGGGCCGGTGCCACCATCGAATGGTTCCGCTATCACACCCGTTATGAGAAATGGGATTTTCACATGGTGAATCTCACGGACGCGTTCGGTGCCATCAATCTGGCAGGCCCCAATGCCCGGAAGGTTCTCGAAAAGGTGGCTGATGCGGATGTTTCCAATGATGCGTTCCCATTCATGGGATATCGAAGCGTTGCCTTAAAGGAGAAAACTTCCGACGTATCCGAGTATTCCGGGATTTCGGAGATTCCGGTCGGTGTCATGCGTCTCGGATTTGTGGGAGAGATATCCTTTGAAATTCATGTGCCCGCATCCCTGATGCAAAGCGCATGGGACCTCCTGATGAAAGCCGGCGAGGAATTCGACGTCCGTCCTTTCGGGGTGGAGGCCCAAAATCTCCTCCGTCTCGAAAAGGGACATCTGATCATCGGTCAGGAATCGGAAATCCGGACCACGTTGCATGACTTGGGGCTCGGGTTCCTCTGGGATCAGAAACATGCCGGGATGAGCACCATCGGCGTTCCCGCACTCAGGTTCACCAAATATCAGACCGGCCGACTCCGTCTCGTCGGCTTCAAGGTGGACAAAACAGACGCGTCCTATCGAACCCCCAAAGACGGGTCCATCATAGTGGATGACACGATCCGGGGGCATGTCTGCACGTCCCGATACAGCTTTACCCTTGAAGAGCCAATCGGACTGGCCTTGGTGGGATCCCGCCTTGCCAAAGCGGGAACCCGGATGGCGATCTTTGAGGACGGCATGGAGAAGGATGAGCGACTCTACGCGACAGTCGTATCCACTCCATTTTATGATCCCGAAGGGGAGCGGTTGAGGGGGTGAGGCGAGCGGCGAGGGGCAAGCGGCGGGGGTTGGCCGCTCACCATAGCCGCTGTGGCTGGCCCATGGCCCATAGCCCATAACCGATAAGGATATGCAATGAAAAAACTGTTGCGACTTGACAAAAACGGACGCTGGAATTTGGATGGCATCGAGTTCGCCATTGAGGAACGCGTCGGAGACCCCGAAAATTTCATCGGGCGGGTCACCGAACTGGAGTATCTCCACACTTGGGCGGACCATATCCGCAGAAAGATCAGCCGCAGTCTGGCATTTCTGGGCCGGCGAAAGATCGGCAAAAGCCTGATTCTGGAACGCCTGTACAATGTCATCTACAGCGAGCACAAGGGGCTGATTCCGTTTTACTACGAATTTGGCGAAGGCATGCGTAGCGGAAAGGAGTTCTTCGAGGATTTCGTCAGCCGCTTCTATCTTCAGATGATCGGTTACTACACCAGAGATATCTCTTGGAACAGGCGAGCGGCCGATCATCGGGCCCGATCGGGTTTTTCCGTGCTCCTGACCCAGCTCGAATCCGCGGATGTTCCGCACAAAACCGTGATCATGTCCGACTTGGAGGCATGTATGCATATGCTTGGGAGAGACAAATCTCCGTATGAATATGTGATTGCGGCCACGGCCACCCCGCGCGGGTTTGCCACGACGCCGGGGGTGGAGGAGCAGATCGTGCAGATGATCGATGAGTTCCAGTATCTGAACATGTATGTTGATGCCGGGATTGAGGAGAAACCCTGCAAGGCTTACATGTCAACGGCGGAGATGCGCGTGGCGCCGCTTCTGATCACCGGATCGCTGATGGGGGTGGTCTCCGAGGAGCTCATGCGTTGGCTGCCTCAGCGATTTTACGAATTCATCGTGCCGAAGATGAAGGAGGAGGAATCCGTGGCCATGACCCTGAACTACGGCAGGATTCACGGCTGCCCGATCCCCCCTGAAGTTGCCGAATACATCGTGCATGTCACCAACAATGTCCCGGGCCGCATCGTGGAGCTTCTCACCCCGAATCCGAACAAACCCCCGATCCGGACCATCGAGGATGCGGATCGTGCCTTGGATTTTGAGGTGAACATGGGAAACATCAAGAGGGACTGGGACGAGTATCTCTCCTTGGCCATGCGTGCGGTGAACCATGTCAACATGCGGCGGATCACCTATTTTCTGTGCAAGCACGAGGGGGAATGGTATTATCCCCGGGAACTGAGGAACGCCTTGAACCTCAACATGGATGACGACGATCTGCGCGGGGAGCTGGCCCTGTTGCATAAGTATGACCTCATTGAGCTCAACGGCGGCCGGTACGGCGGCGTGTTTGACCGCACACTGAAAAAGGTGCTGATGAGACACTACGGGGACATTCTGGATCTGCCGACGGAGGCGTTCGATGCCTATTTCCGCACGGACAACCTGCTTGATCATCTTCAGGAGCGGGTCAGGCAACTGGAGCTCGGCTTGGCCGAGGCCGAAGATATCCGAAACACCCTGCGTGTGCTGCGCGGGGAACACAACGACCTGAAGGGGCATTATTATGAGCGGGAGGTGCTGTTGCGGCTGATCAAGGACATCATGGACGGCCGGGGCGGACTGACGGACGGAATCGGCGTCACAGCGTTTGCCCACACCCTCAATTGTCATCTCTCCGACGGACGAGAGATTGACATTGTGCTGGAAGGCGGGCAGGTGGTCGTGATGGCAGAATGCAAGAATTACGCGCCCGAGTATCTCCACAAGATCAACAAGAAGATGGTGAACGAGTTTGTTGACAAAACACACCGCCTGAAAACGGAGCGTTTTCCGGAGAAGACCCTGCGTCTCGGTTTTTTCAGCAGGCACGGCGTGGAGGAGAAGCTGAAGCCCCTTCTCCGGCGGCATGGCATCTTTCTTTTGTGATGCAGGAATTGCTCAAATTTGAATTGGAGGCGAGCTCGGCGCAGGGATTTCTTGACGGCGGCCACATAATCGCAGTGGCTCGCCACCAAGGAGCTTTGACGGACAACCGACAACGAACAACTGACCATTTAAAGGAGAAAAATCATGGAGATTCAACGACGTTCTCCGGTATCCTTTCCAGGTCGAAAGGCAAAGAGAGAGTGGCGTGACGGCTGGGAGGTGGTGCTTCGGTACCACGATGAAGGCAAGGGGCCTTTTCTGATTGACCTGAGCCACCAGCCCAAATGGGACATACAAGACTCGGACCTGCCGGGGATTCAGCCCCTGAAAATTCCGATACCCGAAGACCCGGGGGCATGCAGACTTCAGAATGGGCTGTTGCTGAACCGAATGAATGCCACCCAAGTCGCGGCGTGGCGGCTTTCGGGGGAGAGTCCGGCCATGCCTCGGGAATCCCCCTACACCGATGTCACCGACACATACGCGCTTCTCGCCATTGTGGGAAAGGAGATGTTTTCCATAATGGAGAAGCTGACCGCTCTGGATATCTCCCCCCGGGCAAAGAAGCCCCCCTTTTTGGTTCAGGGACCGGTCTCCCATGTTCCGTGTCAGATGGTGGTGATGGGGGAGACCGAGGGATATGCCGGCGTTCTCATTGCATCTTCCAGAGGCTATGCCCAATCCATGGTCGAAGCGGTCCTTGACGCGGGGGCAGAATGGGGGCTTCATCCTGCCGGGGAAGGGGTGTTCTGCGATTGGATCGGAGAATTAAAGTGAAACCAAATATTAAGGAGGTGATCATCTGAGTGATGAAAAGGAGAAAAAACCATGGCACAGATGGTTCGGCAACCTGCTCAAGCTGCCCCTGAAGCCGTTGGGGGTGGAGGTTCATATCGACTATCCGGTGATGAGCGGCCTGCCCAGGGCGGATATCATTATGATCAGAAAGGAGGAATGGACGCCCGAACAGCTGGAATTTATCCCGGATGGGATCAGGGAGAGCAATGCCTCCCACATCATCGCCGAATTCAAGTACAGCGAGTCGGTCAATGAGTATGCCTTCCGGCAGACGGCGGCATACGAGTTCTTCTACCAGGATTTCCATAAGCTGAGGGACGAGGAGATCGCCATCTTCCTGATCAGTTCGAGGACACCCTCCCCATCAACGCTGGCGGGATACGGATATGTCTTGGAGGGGCCGCCCGGGGTCTTCCGGAGCGAGCTTCCCTTCCTGAAACGGATGCCGTTGCTGTCGCTGAACGATCTGGAAAGGACGCCCCACAACCTTCTGCTGAAGCTCTTTGCCAGCAAGAAGGAAAGGCGGATGGCCGCGTTGCAGGCCCTGAAGAAGATAGGCATTGCCTCGCTGCCGGGGAGTTTGAGATCGTATCTGATGAGACTGTTGAAAATTTTGTTTCCAGGAGGTGAGATCATGGATGACATGGATATGGTAGATATGCCGGAGGGAAAGCTGACCCGAGAGGAACTGGCGGAGGTCGCCATGGTTATGGCGGAACTTCTGACGCCTGATCAGCTCTTGGCCTGTTTCAGCCTCGAAGAACGCTTGGCCGGATTTGACCCTGAAGATATATTGGCCAGATTCGCTTCCAAGGATCGCTTGGCCGGACTCGGCCCCGAGGATCGCTTGGCCGGACTCGGCCCCGAGGATCGCCTGGCCGGACTCGGCCCCGAGGAACGCTTGGCCGGACTCGGCCCCAAAGATGTACTGGCCAAGTTCGACCCCGAAGATATACTTGCTGGACTTAACCCGGAAGATATCGAGGCTTACCTGTACAAAGTCAGGGGAAAGGGAAGTAGGGTTGAGACGTGAGGCGTGAGGCGTGAGGCGTGAGGCGTGAGACATGAGGCGTGAGACGTGAGGCGTGAGGCGTGAGACGTGAGGCGTGAGACGTGAGGCGTGAGGCGTGAGGCGTGAGGCGTGAGGCGTGAGACATGAGGCGTGAGACGTGAGGCGTGAGGCGTGGAAAGAAACCGCCTAAAGGCGAAACTACGGACCGTATCACTCATCACGCTTCACGTTTCACGTTTCACGTTTCACGCTTCACGTTTCACGCTTCACGTCTCACATTTTTAAAAGTATGGGAAACGAAAAATGATCGCTTTAACCAACGGAAAATTGATGACCATCACACAGGGCATTATTGAGAGAGGAACCGTTCTGATCGAAAACGGACGCATAGCCGGACTGGGAAGTGAAGTGGCGATTCCCGCTGAAGCCGAGGTTTACGATGTCAACGGGAAAGTCGTCATGCCCGGGCTGGTTGATGCCCACTGTCACGCTGGCATTCACGCGGACGGCGTGGGCGGAAACCACTCTGATGCCAATGATCTGACCGATCCGGTCACCCCTCATCTGCGGGCCATGGACGCGATCCATCCCGAGGACCTCGCGTTCAAAGATCTACGCGAGGCAGGGGTGACGACCATCAGCACGGGTCCGGGGAGCGGGAATCTGATCGGCGGGCAATTCGCATGTCTGAAGACCAAACCAGCCGTAACCATTGAGGAGATGCTTCTCATGGCACCCTCCGGGATGAAGATGGCCTTGGGCGAGAATCCCAAGCGGGTTTACGGCGGGCAGAACAAACTCCCTTCGACCCGCATGGGCAATGCGGCCCGGCTACGCGCCGCGCTGATTGAGGCGCAGAACTATCGGGACAAACTGTTTCGCTTCCAAGATAAGCAGCTTCATTATGAGGAGAGGTTGCGGGAATGGAAGGCAACGCCGGAAAAAGAGAGACGCGACAGACCCGAACCGCCGGATCCGCCAGAGCGGGACATCCGGCTCGAATCCCTGATCCCCGTGCTTGAGGGAAAGTTGCGGGCCATGATCCACTGCCACCGCGCGGACGACATCATGACCGCCATCCGCATTGCCGAGGAATTCGGTCTCCGCTGCTCCATTGAACACGCGACCGAAGGGTATAAGATCGCCGGGATTCTCGCGGAAAAGAATATCCCCTGTGTGGTGGGTCCCATCCTTTTCTCCAGGGAGAAGTATGAATTGCGGGAGATGACGCCTCGGAACCCCGGGATTCTAAGCAGGGCCGGCGTCAAAGTCGCGATTCAGACCGATGAGACCTCCGCGGGAAAATATCTGCTCATCAATGCCGCACTCGCAGTTCAGCAGGGGATGGATCAGGAACAGGCCATCCGGGCCATCACGATTCATCCCGCGGAGATCATCGGCGTGTCCGACCGGATCGGCAGCCTTGAAACCGGAAAAGATGCGGATATGGCGGTATTCAGCGGCGACCCTCTTGACTACCGATCCGTGCCGGAAAAGGTGCTGATTGACGGAGAGATTGTCTATTCAAAGAAACCTGGTTTCTGATGCCATGTCGTATCACCGAAACCTGATCACCGAAATTCCTGAGAGCGAAACCGGGTTTCTTTGTTCATGGCAGGTTGTGTGAAATGGGATAACAGATATGAAAGGGTGATGAATCCAGTCCAGCCCCTATGTTTACCAAATCTTTTACAACGGGCAACAGGCAACAG
>JAOZRQ010000022.1:0-17953 GCA_029940115.1 Desulfobacterales bacterium | reverse complement strand
CAACGGGCAACAGGCAACAGACAATCATGAAAATCACCATAAGCAACCGCATCCGGCTTTCCGAGGTGCCTGATCCGTTCAAACGGGTTCTCAGGGAAAATCTGAAATTTCTGAATCCCAAATGGGCCGAGAATGAGCGTATGAGACGGTGGAACGACCGGACCCCGAGGTTTCTGAAACTCTACGAGGAGACCCCAGCCGGCAATCTGATCATTCCGAGGGGATATGCCCGGCAACTGATCCTTTTGTGCAGACATCATGATGTGCCGCATCAGATTGAGGATCAGAGGCGAATCCTTCCCCCGGTGGATTTCGACTTTGCCGGGCAATTGAAGCCGTTCCAAGAGGAGGCGGTTCGGAAGATGCTCTTAAAGGAGTTCGGCACCCTGAGCGCACCCACCGCGAGCGGCAAGACCGTCATGGCGATTTACATGATCGCCCAGCGCCGGCAACCGGCCCTGATCGTCGTTCATACAAAGGAGCTGGCGTTCCAGTGGGTGGAACGGATCGGGACATTTCTGGGGATCCCCTCGGATGAGGTGGGATTCATCGGCGGCGGAAAAAAGAAGATCGGCGAGAAGGTCACGGTGGCCTTGGTGCAGACGCTTTACAAATGTGCGGATGACGTGTCAAAGCATATCGGATATCTGATCGTTGACGAGTGCCACAAGGCTCCAAGCCGGACATTCACAGAAGCGGTGACCGCGTTTGACGCAAAATACATGATGGGCCTCTCCGCGACCCCTTGGCGGCGGGATAAATTGTCCGTGCTGATCTTTTGGCACCTCGGAGACATCCACTATGAGGTGAAGAACGCGGACCTGCTTGAAAATGGCCATATCCTCCAGGCAGAGGTGTTTGTCAGGGAGACGGATTTCGATCCGTATTACGACGCGGTCAGAGAGTACAGCAAAATGCTCTCGGAACTCACCGAGGATGAGGGGAGGAACCTGCTCATCCTCTCGGATGTGGCCGGGGAAGTGCGGAAAAAGAACGGCGTCTCTTTGGTGCTCTCTGACCGGAAAAAGCATTGCGAAACCCTGCAATCCCTTCTGAAAAGCAAGTTCGGCATATCCGCGGAACTGCTCACAGGAGATCTGAGCGCCGCGCGGCGCAGGGAAGTTCTGGACCGGCTGAGTGAGGGCCAAGTGAAGGTGCTGATCGCCACCGGCCAGTTGATCGGAGAAGGCTTTGACTGTAAGGATTTGGCGACCCTGTTCATTGTGACGCCCATCCGATTCAGCGGACGGGTGCTTCAGTATCTCGGCAGAGTGCTGAGACCCGCGCCGGGGAAGCAGCGGGCCAGGGTCTTTGATTATGTGGACGCCAAGGTGGGGCCTCTGAGATCCGCGGCATTGGCGAGGCGGGAAGTCTATGAATACAGCCACGTCTGTTCCTCATAAACCCGGTTTTTTCCTGATTATAACGGATTTTGGGAACGTGCCCGTAAACTTGAGCTTGAACTTGAATCCTGACGTGAACATATTTGCTTTTTGCAAAATCAATAAAGGGGAGCCATGCTTGGAGACAGAAAGTTTCCCGTGCATATTATTCATGTTATAACGCAAGTAAGGCATTGCGTCTTGCTAATAGTGGTCATTATAGTCAGGACAGCAGTGATCACAAAAAAATTGCAGAATTGCCTAGCAGTTTTCATCGGAAAGCATTCTGGAAGAGCTTTTTGACTGAATTCAGAAGCGACAGAAATTTGGCAGACTATGACCATTCAAAGAGAGCCAAGGATATGCGTCATACTCCTAAAGAATATTTGAAATATTCAGACGAGTTCTACAAAGAAGTGGAAAAGTATTTGATGAACAGGGGCATCTTATGATATCTGAAGAAAAATGTGCAAAAGACATTGTGGAATTATTTGCTGAAAAATGTAAGATATCTCTGCCCAAATATGAAACATTAAATAATGGTGGGGAGAATTTTTTGGCGATATATACAGGCAACAGAAATGAGTTTTTCCTGAATGTATTGTCTGATATCGGGTCCGAAATGTCTGAAGACAATCCTTTTAAAAACTCCGTTTTTCTTTCTGATCATAAAATAGAAAACTGGTTATTGTCGTCTGAGGTGGAATATTTGCAAACCCTTTTGTCAGAGTCTTTGACAATTGGCAGAGACTCCTTGAAGTCCAACTTTCACAAGAAATTTATTCCATTTGTCGGTGGTGAAGAAAAAAGAATAGACAGTAAAACAAATAATATTATCTATGGTCGAAGGGGATCAGGAAAATCAAGTTTGATACTATACGGTTGTAATAAAATAATTGAACATGAATTACCCTTTGTTTGGATTGCAATGCAACAGTATCAAGGCAGAAAAGACATCCAAGTCATCCCTCAGTTCTTATATGAAATGGTTGCCGAATGTGAAGGATACTTGACCAATGGAACATCTTTGAAATTGAAAGAGATAATTTTTGAAATGGAAAAACAGGGACTCAAACTCACTTTTGATGAAGTAAAGGTTAACCTCCCGTTGTTTTCCAGATATTTTTTGCCATTTGTCAAATCAAAGGGAGCCTTCTATCTGTTCATTGATGATTTGCATTTGTTGGGAAATGAAATTCAGCCCTTGTTACTATCAGCCATATATTCAATCGCCAGGGGTAATAATGTTTACCTGAAAATATCTGCCATTGAAAATCTGACATCTCTTTATAATTATGAATTGTCTGAAGGTATGCAGTCTCCCGGTGACATTCAGATAATCAGATTGGATTATAACCTGCTTAATCCGGAAAGAGCACACAAACATATAAGCGAAATTCTTAAATCGTATGCTCAATATGCAGGCATTCCAAGTTTGAACAAAATATTTGATCTGAGAACAAGACACAGACTGACATGGGTCTGTGCAGGCGTTCCCAGAGACGCACTCTATATTTTTGATAACAGTATTTCAAAAGCGATGAATGAAAACAGAAAGAAGGTTGCCATTACAGATATCAACATGGCTGCTGCTGATTCCATGACTGAAAAAGAAAAATTCCTATCCGATGATGTGTCTGATGACCAGCAGAGCCTTCGGGAGTTAATTGAAGAAATAAAATCTTTTTGTGTTGACGTCCCACCTACCCATCTTGAATTTCCATATGTGCCGATCGGAACATTTGCCCAAGCCGACATCCCCACCGACAACCCGTCAGGGTGATTGTCGCCTCGGCGGGGGCTTGGATCCCTTGCCAGAGCCGTCTCCCGGGACGGGAACAAATCAGCCAATGGGTAGGTGGGATACATCCGTGAAATTATGCTGACAAAAAATTATGCGTCAAAAAAAAATTTGACCTTCTGGATTGTGTTTTGCACATGTGGAATCCTGCCACCTTCATTCGCAGAGGAGGTCGTTGTCTATACCTCTGTGGATCAGATATTCAGCGAACCGATACTCAGGGACTTCGAGAAAAAAACTGGCATAAAGGTAAAGGCCCTCTATGATGTGGAGGCATCCAAAACGGTGGGCCTGGCAAATCGTCTGCTGGCCGAAAAAAGAAGACCCAAGGCCGATGTGTTCTGGAATTCTGAGGTCAGCCGGACCATCGTGCTTGCGAACAAAGGTGTGTTGACTCCCTATCAATCACCTCACTGGCGGAATTTTCCTGCGACCTTCAAGGATGAGCAATGTCATTGGACAGGTTTTGGCGCACGAGCGAGGATACTGATATACCATATAAAAATGATAGAAGAAAAAAAACTGCCGAAATCCATCTTTGAATTGGTCAAGCCGAAATGGAAGGGAAAAGTGACCATTGCCTACCCACTTTTCGGCACAACGGCCATGCATGTGGCTGCCCTGTATGCCGTTGTTGGCAAGGAAAAGACAGAGGCTTTCCTGAATGGATTGGTGAAAAACGAGGTGGTTGTTGTGAATGGAAACGCCGTTACCCGTGACCTTGTGGTTGAAGGGAGGATTCCCATCGGCTTTACTGACACCGATGATGCGAATGTCGCCATGACAAGGAGGGAACCGGTGAACACCCTCTACCCGGACAAAGAGGGAATGGGAGGTTTCCCTGATGAGCAGAGGGGTGTTCCCGACGATTCGCGGGATCACCCTTCCGCTTGTGACCCCACATGTCACTTCGGCGGCCATTCTCGTATTTGTCTTTGTCATCATCAATTTCGAGGTGCCTGACATCCTGAGATTAAAGGTGTATCCCATTGAGATATTCATCAACTTCAGCGCGTATTACGACATCCGGGCCGCCACCCTCTTATCCCTTCCCTTGATTTCAGTGACGCTGCTTCTGGTCTGGGGACAGATGGGATGCATGCGGGGCAAATCTTATGTCAGCTTCGAGAGGAGGGATGCCGTATCATATGAAATGGGTCGGTCAAAGCCCCTGTTGTCTCTGTTCCCCTGTGTCATCCTCACGCTTGCGGCACTCATGCCGCTGGGCATCCTTTTTAAGGAAAGCGGTCGTTTGGACAATTATGTGAAGGCGTTTCAGACTTCGTATGAACAGATTCTTTACAGCATCTCGATTTCAGCGATCGCCGCGTTTCTGATGATCTGTTTCTCTGTTCCTGTGTCCTATTATTTGGAACGAACCCGTGGCACCCTGCGGACTTTCCTTGATTATCTCACCCAACTTCCATTTGGTCTCCCTTCCATTGTCATGGGCATCGGCCTGATCCATGTCTGGAACAGGGAGGGGCTGGACAGGATATATGAATCCTCCGCCATTCTGATCATCGCGTTTGTTTCGGCTTACAGCCCCTTTGTGATCAAAATCATTTCTGCAAAGATCAGACAGATCAATCCTGAATTTGAGGAGGCCGCACATCTTGGAACTGGAAGTTCACTGAAGGTGTTCTGGCACATTTTCCTCCCATTGGCCTTTCCAGGAATCATGGCCGGCTTTCTGACCGGCTTTGTGCTATCTTTGTCCAATCTGGGAACTGCCTTGTTGGTGATCGCGCCCGGCAAGGCAACCTTACCCTTGACCATCTATAATTTCATGCACTATGGCGCGGAGGAGATGGTCTTTGCACTGAGTCTGTTGTTGCTATTTACCCTGATGGGCGCGGGGATGATCCTTTATCCTTTATATATGGTCAGCGAAAGCGAGCAGTAAGAGACCACATGTCCTGAGTTGACGCTCTGAGTTGGCATGTCCGGCGGACAACAATTGAAAAAATGATCGAAGTCACAAATCTTTCAAGAAAAATCGGTTCCCAATACATATTAAAGGATGTCACCTTGGAAGTTGAGACCGGTGGCATTCTCGCCCTGCTGGGCCCCTCAGGTTCCGGAAAGACCTCCCTGCTCAGGCTCATAGCGGGTCTGGACATGCCCTGCCGGGGAGAGGTGAGGCTGTCAGGCAGAACCGTCGATGGCGGGGACAATGATTGCAAAGGAAGCCGGATGGAAAAAGCTGACAGATACATTGGCAACAAATTTGCCGAAAGACTATCAAGGTGACCAAATCCTGACGTCATCCTGCCTAATCAGTGATTCTGGAAATATACTGCGACTAAACACGGGGATGTCGGCATTCTGGTACGCTGGAATGCCGTTTCTGGGAGTCTCGTTCATCGGCACAACGGGAATGTTGATCTTCTTAGATGAGATTAACCCCGGATATTCCTTGTTCGACTACATGACGATTGTGGGAGTCGTTTGGGTTACAGGTATTCTTTCAGTCGCTTGTTTGAAACAATTTAAATATATGTTCTTGAGATAAATACAGATAAAAAAGAAGTAAAAGAAACATCCGCAATACCGTTCATCAGTAACAAAGTGATTCGTTACAGCTTTTCTGATATACATGAATTGCGTTTATACCGAGAAAAATGGCGACATGATAATCCTTTACGAAAGTGGATGCTGTATATACAGACCAAATCAAAAAGATCATTATTTATATTATTCAGGTATAGAGATGTTCAGCCGGCTATCAGAGTTTATCTTGAAATTCTGAAAAAAAGAATAGAATATATGATTTTCGTTCGGAGATATGAAAGATGATCAGATTTTTCAAATCCAATCTGCTTTTCTGCTTGATGATATATTGTGGTTGCGTCGGCTTTGGACAAGGAAAAGCACAAGCAGGCAAACTCTCAGGGATACTCTTTTCCTCAAATACGTCAGACACTTGGCAACTGTGGCGGGTGAACCCTGATGGCAGGGAACTGAGACAACTGACATTCACCTCGGAAGACAAATATTTTCCTGTCGCGTCTCCTGACAGAAATGAAATTGCATATACAGATACCCGAAGAAATCTCCGCATCATAAAGGCTGACGGTGCTTCAGAGGAGAAAATCCCCCTGCCGGCCGGCATATACGCCCAGCCGGCTTGGTCTCCCACCGGTAATGAGATCGCGTATGTGAAATACAAGGTCATCCCTTCAGACCAGGGGGAGATATGGCTTATCCGAAGACAGAACAGTGAATGGGGTGAACCGCAACGGATTACAGCGTCTCCACCCATGAGACTTTACCCCTCGTTTTCACCGGACGGCTCCAAGCTCGCGTTTGCAGAATTCCGAAGGGACAGGGTGCTGGGGGTGACAGAGGAGATATGCCTCATAAACCTGTCGGATAGGAGAATCGAAAAGCTGACCGATGACATGGCCGATAATTTCCAACCGCGCTGGTCTCCCAGAGGGAACCAAATCGCATATACATCGAATAAAAGCGGAAATTATGATATATGGCTGATGTCAGTGAAAGACCGGACACACCGGCAATTGACGCGGCATCCCGCGTATGACGGAGACCCTTCATGGTCTCCCAACGGTGAGGAGATTGCATTTGTCTCCACACGTTCAGGAAATAAAGAGATATGGGTGATATCGGTTATCGGAGACCGTCTAAGGCAGATCACGAATATAAAAAAGACATGCAAAGACCCGTTTTGGGTGAAATGAGAGGGAAGATATGATGAAACACAGAGGCAGGAGACACTGTTTTTCGCTGATACTGGGCTTCGCTTGTATATTGCTATTCTTGGCGAGCGGAACGGAAGTATCCGCATCAGAGAATCATCTGGATATCACGAATGTCAAACTTGATCGGATGATCCTGACTCCGGGAGAACAGGCGGGCATATCCTTCCGCCTGACAAGGGATGCAAGGGTCACGCTTCTGATTTACACGCCTGATTATGAGGTGATCCGGAAACTGGCGGACGACCAGCCCAGACCCGCGGGGGTGAATACCCTGTTCTGGGACGGGCAGGATGACGCGGGGCAGATGGTTCCGAATGAGGCGTACATCTTCAGCATTACCGCAACAGACGGGGACAGAGGAGAAGTTGTTTATAATCCCACCGCCCGTTCCGGCGGAGAGATAACGGATGTCAGAATCGAGCGGACCGAGCGGACAGGCGGCGGTTACAGAATTCATTATGTTGTGCCGGTTCCGTCAAGGGTGAATATCAGAGCCGGGGTGCGTAAAGGCCCCATGTTCAGAACCATTTTGGACTGGAAGCCGATGCCGGCGGGAAATTACGTTCAGGCATGGGACGGGATGGATGACACCGGCCGGATCCGGGTGATGGATCAAGCCGGAAGCCATTTGTACATTCAGAGGTTCAGCCTTCCGGAAAACACCATTTTTGTTCAGGGGAGCAGTGATGACTATCTTTCATATCAGGAGAACCTCCAAAAAACGGTTTCTTCTGCTGACAAAGGCGTCGTCTCTTTCCAGAAAGTCAGGCGTTCCGCATTGAGCCGGATGGACAGGGGAATATCTTCCGCCTACTTTGTTCCCAGAAGCCGAAACGTCTCACCTGCTTTTGCCGTGTATCTGTCCGAGACTGGTGAGGAACTGGCACAAGAGGGGATCACAGCGGTTTCAGGGAGCATGGCACTGGTGATCCGCATCGCGTCTGAAAGCCTGCGCAATTTTAATGAATCCCGATATGAAATCGTGGTGTTTGCTGACAACAAACGCTTTGACGAAGAAGAGAATGCCCATTCGCCATACACCTATCATCTGGATACCCGAAAGCTTTCAAACGGAGAACACCTGATCACCATAAATCAGGCCAGCCTGACAGGTCAGGTCGGGGCCTATTCTTTCAGGATCAATGTGGACAATCAAGGGAATTGAAGATTGAAGCGGGGATTGAAGATTGAAAAGCCCCGACGGACAACGGACAACCGACAAAGGGGGCCGAAGATGAAAGAACAGACCATGAAAAAATCGGAGAATATGTACAGGAGGGATGGACGTGTATGCATGATCATGTTCATCGCTGTTTTGACATCGTTATCATATGTCGGCCCTCTGTGTGCGGCAGTCTATCTGGATGCCGCACCGGAACAAGTGACAGATGAGGCATTCAGCGTCAAGGTGGTGCTTGACCATGCAGAAGACCTGTACGGAGCAGCCTTGGATGTGATCTATGACCCTGAATTCCTTGAGGTGGCGGATGTGAACGCGGATATCGAGGGAATACAGCCCGGAATCATTGAGGGCGATCTGCTGAACAGGGAGGGAAGGGATGTCACATTGCTGCAAGCCGCGCTTGAGGACGACACGCCAGGAACCCTGGTCATCGGCATCACCCGTTCAGGAGACGTGATCGGGGTGGACGTAGCATCGGACACAACCCTCTTGTCGATAAGCTTCGTCCCGAAAAAAGCGGGTGAAACCTTGATCCTGTTCAGCAAACAGGGGCTGAGGGATTCGGAATATGACGATATCCCGGCGGATCCGTGGGAGGGCATCACGCTCGAAATTCGTGAGACGGTTTCCGACACCGACGGCGATGGCCTCTCCGACACGCTTGAAGCCCAGATGTGTGCCGACCCTGATGACGCGGACACAGACAATGACGGGATCCCTGACGGAGATGAGGACAGAGATCAGGATGGCATGGTGGATGATGGTGAGACCGATCCGTGTGATGCGGACACTGACGCGGATGGCATCCAAGACGGCACGGAATCGGGCTACACGCTTGCCGACATCGGGCAGGATACAGATACGGACATCTTTCAGGAAGATGCGGATCCCGAAACCACAACCGATCCCTTGGCTCCTGACACAGATGAAGACGGCCTGAATGACGGGGAAGAGGATCTCAATCATAATGGCCGGGTTGATCCCGGAGAACCTGATCCGAATGATGACCAGCCAATATGCGACGCTGTGGCCGCGTTCACTGCTGATCCGTTGAGTGGCCCCGCGCCGTTGGAAGTCACATTTGACACCTCCGGATCAAAGGGGGCGATCTCCTTTGACTACGGAGATGGTCAAACTGGATCTGATATGACACATACCTACGTCACTGTCGGCACATATTCCGTGACTCTGACAGCAAGGACATCAGATGACTGTGACGATAGGACGGAAAGAACCATCACCGTGACAGAGAAAGTATGTCATGCGGTAGCCACGTTCACCGCTGAAGTCGACGAACAGACTGTCATCTTTGATGTCACCGGGTCATCCGGTGACTTCTTGTTTGATTACGGAGATGGCCATACAGGAACTGCCTTGAATCACACATATGCAGATGAGGGTCTCTATGAAGTCACCCTGTGGGCCACCGACAAGGCAAATGATTGCACGGACACAAAAAAGCTTACCGTCAGGACAGAAAAGACCTATCACAGTGCAGATTATCAACCCAAGGACTATGATATCAGCTTGTCCGAACTGCTCCGTGTCCAGCAACTCTACATCCAAGGAGAGTATCATTGCGATGATGAGGGGGAAGACGGATATGGCATCGGCCTCGGTGATCACAACTGTACGCCGCATGATTCAGATTACGCCCCCCAAGATTGGGAGATCAATCTGAGTGAGTTCCTACGCCTTATCCAGTTTTATAATCTTTTCGGATACCATGTGGATTCAAACGGAGAGGATGGTTTTGGAGCAGGAAGGGAGTAAGATAAAGGGCAAAGGTGAGGGGGTTGGGCAGGAGCCTGCACGGAAATTCCGCCCGCCCTGATCCTTTACCCTTATAATCAGGATTTTCAATTCGGCAGGAGCGCCTCATCAATCCATGCCCTGCCAAACCGTCTTCACGCTCCACAAGGCTTGGTTTTAGAGGCAGAGTCCGAAGCCCCCAGATGGCCAAAGTTGACCCTCTGCATACGTTGCGTATTCTGCGTTCAGACCTAGGCCGTCCAAATCAGCCAATTTTGCATAGCCAACCCTTGGCCCGCCCCTGTCCGCCCAAATCCTGTCGGGACAAGTGCCTGTGGCGACATGGCCGGGTCCGAAAGTCGGTCAAAGAACATGGCTGAAAACTGGCATTTTTAGACGGCCTAGTTCAGACCACAAAATCCGAATGAACCGGTCTTTGGGTATAAGCTTGGGCTGATGAAAATTCCCGTTTTCAAGGCGGTCTTCCGACCGCCATCCGACCCCGGGACTGTTCCGCCATGCCGAGGCGAGGCTCCGGATGGGAGGGACGGCCCTCATCCGGGACAGGACGGGGACAGGGATGGGATCGGTCGGAAATGACCCAAAAAGCTGATTTTCATCACCCCAGTATAAGCCTGATTCTAAAGGGCGAGGGCGGCGAAAATGACACCTGTGACCGCTCGCCCATGGCCGCTGGTGGCTACATGTTCCGCCGATACTGCCCCCCCACATCATACAGCGCCTGGCTGATCTGCCCAAGCGAGCAGACCCGCACCGTGCTCATCAGCTCGGCAAAGATGTTCTCCCCGAAGAGTGCGACCTTCTGGAGCCGTTCCAGCGCGGCCGGCGCGTCGGCCTCGTTGCGTCCGTGGAAGTCGGCCAGCCGGTTGAGCTGGGACTCCTTCTCCTCATCGGTGGCCCGGGCCAGCTCGACGCAGGTCATGGTCTCCTCCAGATCCGAACCATCCGCGTTCGGGTCCCGGAACGTGTTGACACCGACGATGGGAAGCTGTCCGGTGTGCTTCAGGGTCTCGTAATAGATGGATTCCTCTTGGATCTTGCTCCGCTGGTACCCGGTCTCCATCGCGCCGAGCACCCCCCCGCGCTCGGTGATCTTGTCAAATTCGTGAAGGACCGCCTCCTCGACCAGATCGGTCAGCTCATCCACGATGAAGCTCCCCTGGAGCGGGTTCTCGCTCTTGGCAAGCCCCCATTCGCGGTTGATGATCAGCTGGATCGCCACTGCCCGGCGGACCGACTCCTCGCTCGGGGTGGTGATCGCCTCGTCGAACGCGTTGGTGTGGAGGCTGTTGCAGTTGTCGTAGATGGCGCACAGCCCCTGAAGGGTGGTCCGGATGTCGTTGAACTGGATGTCTTGGCTGTGAAGGGAACGCCCGGAGGTCTGAATGTGGTACTTGAGCATCTGGGACCGGTCTGACGCGCCATACTTCTCCCGCATGGCGATGGCCCATATCCGCCGGGCCACCCTGCCGATCACGGTGTATTCCGGATCCATGCCGTTGGAGAAGAAGAAGGAGAGGTTCGGCCCGAAGCGGTCCAGGGACATGCCCCGGGAGAGGTAATACTCCACATAGGTGAACCCGTTCGCAAGGGTGAACGCGAGCTGGGAGATCGGGTTGGCACCGGCCTCTGCGATATGATACCCTGAGATGGAGACGGAATAGAAGTTCCGCACGTTGTTCTCCATGAAGAACTCCTGAATGTCCCCCATCATCTTGAGCGCGAACTCGATGGAGAAGATGCAGGTGTTCTGTCCCTGGTCCTCCTTGAGAATGTCGGCTTGGACCGTTCCCCGGACATTGCTCAACACTTCGGCCCGGATCTGCTGGTGCTGCTCCTCCGACGGCGATTTCCCGTTCTCCGCGGTGAACTTCTCCACCTGCTGGTCAATCGCGGTGTTGAAGAACATCGCGAGCATGATCGGGGCTGGCCCGTTGATGGTCATGGAGACGGACGTGCTCGCCGCGCAGAGCTCAAATCCGCCGTAAAGCACCTTCACATCATCCAAGGTGCACACGCTGACACCCGAGGTGCCGACCTTTCCGTAGATGTCGGCCCGGGGGTCCGGGTCATAGCCGTACAGCGTGACCGAATCGAACGCGGTGGAGAGCCGCTTCGCCTCGGAGTCCGCGGAGAGGAGTCTGAACCGCTGGTTGGTCCGGGCCGGATCCCCCTCCCCAGCGAACATCCGGGTGGGATCCTCGCCCACCCGTTTCACGGGGAACACGCCGGCGGTGTAGGGGAAGTACCCAGGCAGATTCTCCCGGCGCATCCAGGCATAGATCTCCCCGGGATCCTTGAACGAGGGGAGCGATATCTTGGGGATCTTCCTGCGGCAGAGGGATTCGGAGTGGAGCGGCACCCGGATGTCACGGCCCCGGACCTGGTAAACCAACTCATCCTGGGTGTAGGTCTCCCTCATCTCCTCCCAAGATTCCAGCAATCCCGTGGTCTCCTTGTCCAAGTCATTTTCCGTCTTGGCCACCTCCGCCTTGAACCGCTCCACCAGTTCCGGCATATCGCCATCCGGCAGGGTGCCCAGGCTCTCCCTGAGATGCCAGACCTTCCGGACCGCGTCCGCCTGCGCCTCGGTCTGCTGGTGATACCCTCTGACGGTCTCCGATATCTCCGCGAGATAACGCACCCGCTCCCCCGGGATGATGATGCTCTTGGAGGTGGAGGTCTTGATCTCCGGCCGGGGGAGGCCGGATTTGAACCTCACGCCGCTCTTCTCCGCGATGGTGTCGAGCAGGGCATGGTAGAGCGCGGTGGTGCCGTCATCATTGAACTTGGACGCGATGGTCCCGAACACCGGCATCTCCTCGGTCTGTTTCTCCCATGCGTTCCGGTTGCGTTGCACCTGTTTCCGCACATCCCGCACCGCGTCCTCGCTGCCCCGTTTCTCGTATTTGTTCACCGAGATGAGGTCCGCGAAGTCGAGCATGTCAATCTTTTCGAGCTGGGAGGCCGCACCGAATTCGCTGGTCATCACATACATGGCGATGTCCGAGAGATCCACAATGTGGGAATCCCCCTGGCCGATGCCTGCGGTCTCCGCGATCACCAAGTCAAAGCCGGCCGCCTTGACCACCTCGATGGCGTGGGGGAGCGCGTCCGGAATCTCGGTGTGGGACTGCCGGGTCGCGAGGGAGCGCATATACACTCGGGGGCTCCCCAAGGCGTTCATGCGGATTCGGTCACCCAACAGCGCGCCACCGGTCTTCCGGCGGGAAGGGTCACAACTGATGATCGCCACGGTGCCATCCTTGATATCATGAAGAAAGCGCAAGATCAGCTCATCGGTCAGGGAGGATTTTCCCGCGCCGCCAGTTCCGGTGATGCCGATCACCGGCACCCGGCGGTCACCGATCTTCTTGGCCAGTTCGGCTCTGAGATGGGCAAGATGGCCGTTCTCCTTGGCCTTGGCCTGTTCCACCGCGGAGATCACGTTCGCGACCATGAGTCTGTTGTCAGGGGAGAGTCTGTCAAAGTCAAAGTTCATCTCCTTGACGGTGGAAAAGTCCATCTCCTTGACCATATGATTGATGATCCCTTGGAGTCCCCACCTTGTGCCATCCTCTGGAGAATAGATCTTGGCCACGCCGTACTGTTCCAGTTCCCTGATCTCCTCCGGTATGATCACGCCGCCACCGCCGCCGAACACCTTGATGTGGGAGGCCTCATTTTCCTTGAGCAGATCCACCATGTATTTGAAAAATTCCACATGTCCGCCTTGGTAACAGGATACCGCGATCCCCTGGGCATCCTCCTCGATGGCCGCGTCCACCACCTCTTGGACCGAGCGGTTGTGGGCCAGATGGATCACTTCCGCGCCGGTGCTTTGCAGAATCCTGCGAAAGATGTTGATGGATGCGTCATGGCCGTCAAACAGGGAGGTCGCCGTGACCACCCGGATGTCATGTTCCGCTTTGTAAACTTCGATTTCCATGCGTATGCCCCCTTGTAAGCTGTAAGCAATAAGTTGTAAGCTGTAAGCTCTATGTTGCAAGTTTAGAACTTGCAACTTACAGCTTAGAGCTTACAACTTACAGCTATTCGATATTCCCAATATGAAGTCCGTCTGGAGCCTTATATATTCTTCAATGCTGTAATGGCGGGCCAGGAACCAGCGTCTGAAGGCTGAAACTGGGTTTCTTCTCATGAAACTTTTCAATCTGCTGAATATGTCTCAGTTAATCTGAACGAGCACTCAGTCAATTTTCTTTGTAACATGGGGAGATTTGAGATGTCAAGTTTTTTTCGAGGGGTAAAAGATCGGCAGATAAGTGTCAACCTAATGGATCGAGAACAGAGCGTTTCCCATGCCCGTTGTTAATTCAGGAATATTTTACACTTTTTTTGGTTTGTCACAAAAATATTTTGCAAGCCACAGAAATATTTTACAAGGGCGCAGGCAAAAGGGAGTGAAACTTTTGTCCCACGCCAGCCCGGCGCATTCGGCGTTTTTTTTTGTGCCCTGAAGCGCCGGAAATTCGGGCGCCGGCGAACAGCCCGATGTGGGCGCAAAGATTGCCGGGAAGGCTTCAGCCACTTGCCATCTTTGCACTCCTTCTGCCTGAGCCCCCGAGGCCGCGGGCTCTGTCCGCCTGATCCCCAAATCCGCTGTCATGAGTGGACAAAGGTTCTCCCCCCAAAACCGCAGACATCGACCCCGAGACATGCAGCTCGCAGTGTTGAGACGCAAAAGAGGGCTGCCAGTCAAAAGACAACGAATCTTAAACCACCAGCCCTTGTCTGGGTCTACCCGATCTTTCATTATGAACCATGATGCTGCAATTCAGTTGTCTGAATGTACAGTAATGTCTGATTCAAAAAATATTTGACTCAGATGAGTTGACATGCTAATATTTGTCCTCAAGTTTCGCACCCCTGTGTGAGCCCATCTTCCAAGGGTTTCAGGAGATGGTCGACCTCGAAAACCCACTTTTTGGGCAATGTGAGATCAGGCACTTGCACCCCATCATGACCAAAGATTGAGTCAGACGGACCAAGAATTGACTTGACCATCTGTATTCACTCAAAAATTTGGGTGCGAAACTTGAGTTTGTCTTTATCTGAATATCCTCTGTGTACAGGACAAAAATTCGGGAATGGGCGGGAAACCCGGCTTTTTCCCCAGACGGGCCGACTCCCCGACTGCAAGAAAAAGCCGGGTTTCCTTCCTCAAATCATTTTTTTGTCCTGTACACAGGAATATCCTTACAAAAGATTTGGAAAGGGTGCATTCCCAAAGTGACGAATCTAGGACAAAAAGTCGGGAACGGGCAAGAAACCCGGCCCCCGATAAAAAAACGTCGGGGGCAAGCTTTTTTCCCAACAGGCCGACTCCCGGCCGCAAGAAAAAGCCGGGTTTCTTTCCTCGGTCACTTTTTTTGTCCTGCACTCAGGTGACGAATTTCCGATTCGGGCGTGGAACGAAATGATTTCCCTGCCCGACATCGGCCAAGGACAAGTGGCAAAGAAACCCGGTTTCAGCCTTCAGGGGATTGGGCGGTCAGGTTTCCATGACGCGCCAGAAACCGGGTTTCTCAATCTGAGATTTACATGAAACTCGATCATCAAGTTTTTTTCTGTCATTCCTGCGTTCGCAGGAATGACAGGCTTTTTGACCGAATCGGGTCAGAAACTTGATCATCGAGTGAAAGGAACAACAGATGTCAAAAATTCTGTTGGTTGAAGATAACGAGATGAACCGCGACATGTTGTCCAGGCGGTTGATGCGGAAAAAATACGATGTGGTCATGGCCGTTGACGGAGAACAGGGCGTGCTCATGGCGCGTTCGGAACATCCGGATCTGATTCTCATGGATATGAGCCTCCCGGTCATGGATGGCTGGGAAGCCACCCGGCAGATCAAAGCCTCGCCTGAAACCGAGTCCATTCCGATCATCGCGCTCACGGCCCATGCCATGGCGGGGGACGAGAAAAATGCCTTGGAAGCCGGGTGTGACGACTACGACACCAAACCGATTGACTTGAAGCGTCTGCTCGGAAAGATGCGGGCGATTCTCGGAAAGCAATCTCAATGATGACACACGAAGAGAGTCAACATCGAAAACGAGGGGCCCATATCCCGAAGGCCAAACCGCGGGGTTCCCCTCGGGCCCGCGCATCGGCAAAACCGGTCAAATTGAAACCTGACGGCCCAAGCCAACGCGAGATGATCGCCAGACTCCGGCACGATCTACGGACCCCCTTAAACGCGATCATCGGGTATGGCGAGTTGCTGATGGAGGATGCTGAAGAGATGGCCGCGCGTGATGAGGGGTTCATGTCGGATCTCAGAAATATCCATTCCGCTGGCAACAAATCCCTTGAACTTGTCAACACCATCCTCCATCCGGCGAAAATGGAATCGGATCCGGAGAAGTTCGGTCTGGAAGCCTTTGGCGTCAATCTTCGCAGAGAATTGCACACCCCCTCGAACGCGATAGTCACCTTCACTGAGAGACTGCTCAAGAACGCGGAAATGCTGGGCAAGAAGAATGCTTTCATTGCGAAGAGCGTTCCGGATCTCAAGAGAATCCAGGACGCGGCTCAGGACTTCTTGAGAATCATCCGCAAGACTGAAGACCTTTCGTCATTCGCTGACATGATGCAAAAAGAGACCCGATCCCCCCTATCCTTGCCCGGAAAACTCCCCCTGAAGGCGGATCAGGCCAGTGTGAATGCGGATTCTGGGGATCTGCTCGTTGTTGAAGATGATGACCGAAACCGTGACCTGCTCACGCGTCGCCTTGAACAGCAGGGCCACACGGTAAGTGCCGCGAAGAACGGACGAGAGGCATTGAAGATGATCAAGACCCGCGCATTTGATGCCGTGCTGCTCGACATCATGATGCCGGAGATGGACGGGCACCAAGTGTTGCAACGTCTCAAGGAACATGAGACGTTGCGAAACATTCCGGTCATCATGATCTCCGCGCTGGATGAGATGGGGAGCGTGGTGCGATGCATCGAGATGGGGGCCGAAGACTATCTGATGAAGCCGTTTGACCCGGTGTTGCTCAAGGCAAGAGTCGGAGCCGTTTTGGAGAAGAAACGCTTGCGTGACAAGGAGCAGATTTATCTCAAAAGTCTGGAACTGGAACTCGAAATTGGCCGAAAAATTCAGTCGAGCTTCCTCCCTGACGCGTTGCCCCAACTCCCAGGATGGGAGATCGCGATCCGCTTTCGCCCGGCAAAACAGGTTTCCGGCGATTTTTATGACGCGTTTCCGCTCTCCGAGAGCAGAGAGCTCGGAATTGTCATCGCGGATGTCTGCGGCAAAGGGGTCGGTGCGGCCCTCTTCATGGGCCTGTTCCGAAGTCTGATCCGGGCATTCTTTGACATGCATTCGAGAACTTGGATGAATCTGATGGATGAGGCGGAAAAAAGAGACCCAGTCTCGCGCCCGACAAAACTGGCACCAAAAGAGGAGAAACCGGGTTTCCCGGATCATGCAAACGCTCTGAGAATTGCGGTCTCTCTGACCAATGATTATATCGCAAAGAACCATGGGGATGCCAATATGTTCGCCACACTTTTCCTTGGGGTGATCGATGCGGAGACCGGGACCCTGACTTACATCAACGGCGGCCATGAACCCCCGGTCATTGTAAGCCCGGACGGCGTCAAGGAACATCTGGAACCGACCGGCGTCGCGGTGGGGTTGCTCCCCTTGGACATGTTGCCCCAACCTTTTGCCGTGGGCAGTACCCAAATTGAACCGGGGCATATCCTGCTCTCCTTCACCGACGGCGTGACCGAGGCATCTGACCCGAATGGCAGGCTTTACACCAAACAGCGGCTCTTTTCCCTGTTCTCCGAGCCGGCGGATTCTGCCGAAGCCCTTCTCGGGCGAATTGAGGCTGGCTTGGAGGCATACACCGCTGGCGCGGAACAATCCGACGACATCACCCTGCTGGCTGTCCGGAGGATGTTGGATGCTTGATGGTGGATGCTTGATGCTGGATGCTGGATGTTGGATGCTGGATGTTGGATGCTGGATGCTGGATGCTTGATGCTTGATGGTGGATGCTTGATGTTGGATGCTTGATGTTGGATGCTTGATGTTGGATGCTTGATG
>JAOZRQ010000281.1 GCA_029940115.1 Desulfobacterales bacterium | reverse complement strand
CAAGATGTGATTACTGTTTTAATGTAGGTGGAAAGATTAAATCAGGAATATTCAGCCAAAACTGGAAATTGGAATACGGAACCTGCGGAAAAAACAGGGATGGCAGATATCAGGCATTTTCGCATAAAAATGCTATAGGGAGAAGGAGTTATCGTACAACACATGAGGGAGTGACCATTTCTGAAGATATTGAAATCGTAAAAGAGCCTTTGGTCGGTACGGGAAAAGTTTACGAAGGGAATCCGCTTCTCGGAGATATCAGCACAGATATTTATAACGACGGTGTTCCAGCCATAGCCAAAAGCAGTAGCGGAGAAATCGCTGTGATATGGACAAAGGATTTCCATGCTTCCGAACTGGGTTCAAAAGTTTATGCTTCTGTTTATCAAAATGCTTCTTGGAGCAATCCTGTGGAAATCACACAGGAAACAGGTTTCAACAAAGACACGACCGTAGTGTTTGATTCAGACAACAGGCTGATTGCCGCATGGTCCGGCACATCCAACGACGGATTGGATTACGAGCAAAGCAGTGTGGAAGAAATTCTCAATGCCCAGAAGAACGCGGATATTTTTTATGCCGTCAGAACAGAGGGAATTTGGAATCAGCCCCGGAAACTTGCTGATCTTCCTGGAAGAGATGAGATGGTGTCTGTGAACTCCGGAATCAATGGGGACATCACGGCACTATGGCTGAACGCTTCCGAGGATGGAATTCGGCTTTACAGTGCTGCCTGGAACGGAACAGATTGGTCTGCACCTGCTGAAATCACCAATGCGGCTCTGATGGACAGGCCAGTTATTGCCTATCCGTCCGATTCTCCTGTCGCAGTTTGGGCACAGGATATGGATGGCAATGCAGACACGTTCAACGATTGGAAACTTCATTTCTCAGCTTGGAACGGTTCTGAATGGTCACCCCCGGAAGTTTTGAATTTTCCGGGCCCGGACAGCACAGGCGAAAACAGTCAGCAAAATCGTGGCAGAAGCACCTCCGCACGCTCCGCATTGGATCAGCCGCCGGAGGAATGCTGTTGCAAAGAGGGCGACAACAGTGAAGAATGTAAAGATGAGGAGGAACCCTCTCCTCCAGATCCGCCTGCCGACCTTGTAAGCGAATCATCCGCCGAAGTTGTGGTCTCAGTTGATCCCAATGAAAAGGTGGCTCCGCCCGGGACAGGGGAAAAACACTATGTCAATCCGGGTGATCGCCTGAAATACATTGTCTATTTTGAAAACAAATCCGATGCCCAGGCCCCTGCCCAGGAAGTGTTCATCAATGATACACTGGATGCCACCCTGGACTGGTCAACGCTCAGGGTTGAAGAATTCTCATTTGCGGATGTGATTGTCACCAATCCCAAAGAGAGCTTTGCCTTCAATACGAGAGTGACCACATCGGATCACAGGCCGGAGGAAAGCAAACAATGGTGGGTGGAGATGTTTTCCGAATTCGACGGAACTTCCGGAAAATTGGATTTCACCTTCCGGTCCCTTGATCCGGAAACAGGAGAACTTCCGGAAGATGTCTATGCCGGGTTTCTGCCACCGGAAGATGGCACTGGCAGGGGACAGGGGTATGTGGTCTTTTCTCTCCGCACAAAGCCGGAACTGGCCCCCGGCACACTTATTCGGAACGGTGCTTCCATCGTGTTTGACACGAATGAGCCGATTATCACCAATGAGGCGTTGAACACCATATTTGAACCTGACGGACCTGACACCATCTCGCCGGAGGTGTTCTCCGTCAATCCGGGTGTGGATACGGATGGTGTGGCTGTGGATGGCATCATCACGGTCACATTCAACGAGGCGATGGATGCTTCGACAATGACAGAGGAGACATTCAGGCTGAACAATGCGCCAAGAACGGTGAGTTATGACCCTGAAACCCTGACGGCAACGCTGAAACCCTCCGTCGAATTGGATTACGATGCCGTTTATGTCGTCACACTCACCACCGGTATCACCGATACGTCAGGAAATCCCTTGGGTGAAAACCAAGTTTGGAGTTTCAAGACAGAAGCGGCACCTGCCACAGATGAATGTCCAGATGATCCTCATAAAACGGAGCCCGGTATTTGCGGTTGCGACATTGCGGATACTGACATTGATGAAGACGGAATACCCGACTGCAATGACGGCTGCCCTGATGATCCTGATAAAACCGTAGCTGGCATTTGCGGTTGCGGAGTTTCGGATATTGACAGTGACGAAGACGGAACGCCCGACTGCAATGATGGCTGCCCTGACGATCCTGATAAAACCGAACCAGGAATGCAAGGATGCGGACCAATTGATCCCGGAGATGACAACTGTTTTATTCAAACGGCCAGCGGCAGTGCTTTATTCTAAATCAAATAAGAGAATGTGTCTGTTGCACCTCTCTGTTTTTTCACTCTCACGCACTGCGTGAGAGTGTTTTCCTGAAAATCTCTGTATGACGAATCATTATACTTTTGGAGATATCAAATTCAAAAAGCAAGATTAATCTTTGCAAAAGAAGGAGTGATTATGAAAAGCAGGTTTTTGACAACGGGATGGATATTGCTCATCTCTCTCAGCTTCGCCATTGATTTGCGGGATGCTGTCACGGCACTCCAGGTTTGTGCGGGCATGAAAATAAACATAAGATAAGTAAGGAACAGCCCATGGCATCGGCCTGCCGATGACATACGCACAGATGAAAATCCCCGGATATCACCCGGGGAGTAACTGCCCGGGCCGTGACTGCCGTGACCGGATTTTCGTTTTTTGAAAGTTGCAGACGGGTTACTGAATATATTTTCTCAAGTTTCGCACCCAAATTTTTAAGTAAATACAGATGGTCAAGTCAATTCTTGGTCCGTCTGATTCAATTTTCGGTCATAATGGGGTGTAAGTGCCTGATTTCACATTGCCCAAAAAGTGAATTTTCGAGGTCGACCATTTCCTGAAACCCTTGAAAAATGGGCTCATATAGGGGTGCGAAACTTGAGTATTTTGATTTACAGAGGAGAGAAGAATGAAATTTACGAGAATATTTATTGTGATGGCAGTAATTTTTGTCTCTGCTCCATCAGTTGAAGCAGAACTGATTGACTGTCACAACTGTGAGGATTGCAGCAGCGAAAATCTGCTCTGCATTGGCGGAACCGAAAACTGCCCCTTTGACTATGACGGGGCACAGGGATATTGTTCCTCAGGAAATGGGAATTGCAGACTGATTTTTGATATATGTTCCTGTGAGAAAGCCTGTGACGTTGTTGTCGGTGACAGTTTCGGTATTCAGATGACAATTCTGACACCCGGAATCTTCTGGGCAGATCCGGCAATGAACACTGTGAACTTTGACATGTTTCCAAGCGTTGCCGAAGCTTGTGCCGCCAGTGCCGTGACCAAAAATTTTGGTCAGATATCCTATTACAGGGATGAGGCATGCATCCTCGCGGGCACTCCTGCGGGAGGCTGTGTTTCCGGAAATCTTCCAGTTTCAAATCAGGTGATCGCACTGCAGTCATCTGTGAACACGGATTACGTCATGTCGGGAGAAGACAGTGGCAAATGCAAATTGTGGATAGACATTCCGCCCATGCGTGCTGACACTTGGGTCGTTCCAGGTGATTCTGTCAATATCAGGACAGCGTTTCTGGTAAACGGAAAACCTCTCTGCGAATGCATCAGGCAGGTGGGAACGGTCGGATATGTTCAGGATTCCGCGTATGAACTTGCTCTTACCGACAACATCACGCTCAACTCAAGTTCGATACAGCAGAACCAGAGTTTCGACGTGCTGGTCAATTTTGCAAACACCGGAACTGGCAGCTTCACCGGCAAATATTGCGCTGCATACTTTGATTCTGACGGTGAATTTGTTGACTATGTCGAAATCATGGAGAACATGTCTATGCCAGGAGGGTACGGATATTACTCAGATCCGCTGACATTTTCTTCAGCCCCTGTTGCTTCGGAAGCGGGAACATATTCTGTCTATATATATTACGAACCAGATGATGGTTCGGAGTGGATTATGATGCCTTCGGGCGATTATTCAAACCATGCGACCCTGATCATAGATACCAGTTCCCCGTATGAACTTGCTCTTACCGACGATATCACGCTCAGTCCGAGTTCAATACAGCAGAACCAGAGTTTCGACGTGCTGGTCAACTTCGCAAACAGCGGGACTGGCAGCTTCACCGGCAAATATTGCGCGGCCTATTTCGATTCTGACGGTAAGTTTGTTGACTATGTCGAAATCATGGAGAACATGTCCATGGCGGGAGGATACGGATATTACTCGGATCCGCTGAAATTCTCTTCTGCTCCTGTTGATTCGGAACCTGGAACTTATTCCGTTTACATCTATTACAAACCGGACGATTTTTATGACTGGATTGACATGCCTTCAGGCAGTTACTCCAATTATGCATCTCTGACCATAGAGAGCAGTTCCCTGCATGATCTTTCTCTGTACAGCAATATAACTGTCTCGCCAAATCCGATCAGAGAAAATCAGGCAATTGATGTAACGGTGGACATTGGAAACAATGGTACGGGCCTTTTTAACGGAACATACTGTGTTGCGCTCTTTGATCAGTCAAAAGAGTTTGTTGATTATATTGAAATCAGAGAGGATATGTCATTGGAAGCTGGCTATCATTATGTAAACGGTCTGACTTTTTATTCAGCAGGCATTATTACAGATCCCGGTGAGTATTATATCTATGTTTTTCATAAGCCTGACAACGGAGATTGGATTCGGACCGCTTCTGGTGACTATGAGAATCCGATCCCTGTCTGGATTGAGTCACCGGTGACCACATACACCATCTCAGGATATGTAAAGGATTCAGATGGCAACGGCCTGCACGGGGCCACTGTGACCTTCAGTGACGGAGGCGGTTCGGCAGTCACGGACAGTGCCGGGTATTATGCCAAGACTGTCAGTTCAGACTGGAACGGAACCGTTGTTCCGGTGATGAACGGATATACCTTTAATCCGACAAGCCGTTCCTACAGCTATATGGGTTCAGACCGCTCAGGTCAGAATTATGCTGGAACTGCGAAAACTTATTCCGTTTCAGGTTACATAAAAGACTCAGGCGGTAACGGGCTTGAGGGAGTCAGGATAAATTTCAGCAATGCCGCTGGGTCAGCAACAACTGACTATTCAGGCTATTATATCCAGACAGTCAGCCACGGCTGGAGCGGAACAGTCATACCGGGCAAGAGCAACTATTTCTTCGCCCCACCAAGTCGCTCGTATAATCAAGTCATATCAAATCATTCGGAGCAAAATTACAGCGGAGCTTTGGACAGCTCTGTTCTTCCGGATATCAATGTGACACCGGCTTCATTGTCTTTTTCAAGGCCCCGAACCAGAAGTGTCAGGATTTTTGCGAAACCGGAAAATCATGGCAGATCAAGAGATGCACACGCTGATGATTTGTTCACAGAAATTTCCGAAGAAAATTTTCAATTGTCAGAAAGGCAAGATGCCTTATGGAATCATCTGGAGTCATTGGAAACCACATCGGAATCAAAAATTGTTCAGGTGAATTCTGGCCTTCTGAGGACATCTGAGGCTGTAAATCTGAATCTTTTTGAAGGCGAGAATTATTCGGCTTTCAGAACAAGGATTGAGGAAAGAGGTGATGAGGATTTCAGTTGGTATGGAAGCATCGGTGAGGAAGGTATGGACAATGCCTTATGTGTTGTCCGCATGAATAATCTGACAGGGATCATAAGAACTGATGGTGAGCTCTACTCGATAAGACCTTTGGGGCAAGGATTCCATGCCATCATTCGCCAGGATCCGAGCTTTTTCCCACCAGACCTTCCCTCTCCGAAAGTCACGCTACCATCAGCAGAAAGGAGAAAAACAGCCCGATCAGGTGATGACGGTTCAGTGCAGCATATTTTGGTTGCCTACACAGAGGCCTCTCTCAGGGAGGCAGGGGATATAGACTCAGTCATTCAACTGGCCATTGATGAGACCAACCAGAGTTATCGGAACAGCGATATATCCTTTCAAGTGGAACTGGCCTACAGTTACCAGACAGATTACAGGGAAACAGGAGATATGCTCCTTGATTTGGAAAGATTGACGCAAACGGATGATAACTATATGGATGAGGTGCATGAATTGCGGAACCTCCATACTGCCGACATGGTCATGTTGCTTGTCACAGTCGGGCGACCCTCCGGAATCGCATGGGCACCGCCTTCTCCGAACTCAGACTATGCTTTCTGTGTCGTAAAGCAAAAAGCTGCAACTGGGCATTACACCTTTGCCCATGAACTTGGTCACATACAAGGCGCAAACCATAATCCTGAGGAAAGCAGAAGTGAGATTCCGTATGGACATGGTTATACAGATGCACAAAGCTGCTTTCGTACGATCATGTCATACCCTAAACACGAAGATTATTGTCCGAATTGTAAGGACTGCTCTCGCTGCGATTATGGTTCTTGCAGGCGAATTCCATATTGGTCAAATCCGAATGCGAGATATCTTGGTGAGCCTACCGGAACTGCCTCAACTCATGATAATGCAAGAGTTCTGAATGAGAGTGCGTTATCTGTTGCCAATTTCCGTGTTTCTGAGACTGGCAAAACATTTACGATCCAGAATCTGGGCAGCAGCCCTCTCAGAATCACATCTGTGACCACAGATCAGGATTGGCTGAGAATAAGCGGTTATCCGAGTACCCCTTTTAATATTGCCGAGGGAATGAGTCAGACCGTTGAGGTGGATGTGAACTGGGGAGCCGTGGGTACATCAACGCAGGGCAAAATCACGATACAGTCAGATGATCCGGATGAACCGTCAGCTATGGTTACGGTAAGCCTGATGCTGATTTCCGGAGATGTGGCACCAGCAGAGCCGATGCTGTCTGTCATGCCGACTTTTCAGAATCTCTCCGCGGCTGGCGGCACCGCCCGATTTATTGTGGACAACACTGGTTCCGGCACCATGCATTGGACCGCAAAATCAGATGAATCATGGCTGTCAATTATTGACGGGAACTCGGGGACGAATCATAGCCAGATAACGGTGACCTATAATATGAATACCGGCGATGAGAGAACAGGAACCATCACTGTTTCGGCTCCCGGGGTGTCAGCCAGTGAACAAACCCTCAGAATTCGACAGTCCGAGGTGAATAATATGGGGGATGTTGACGGCAACGGAGTCATTGATCTGAGAGATGTGGTTTTGGCCCTGCAAGTGGTGTCAGGGATGAATCCGGGCGGTATTGCTCTCGATGATGAGATGGATATCAACCATGATGGGAAAATCGGGCTGGAGGAACCTGTCTATCTCCTCCGGGAAATTGCTGAGATGGAGGATGGATATGGGATTATAGATTAAAGCTGTCAACTGCAAGGATCGGGTTTAGTAAGGATGGAGCGGGCTTTTATCCTCAACTACAGGGATTGGGTTTATCAAGGATGGAGCGGGTTTTATCCTTACTAAACTCAATCCCTGTAGTTGAACAAAGGATGGAGCGGGCTTTTATCCTTAACTCAAGTTTCGCACCCAAATTTTTAAGTAAATACAGATGGTTAAATCAATTTTGGGTCCCTCTGATTCAATTTTTGGTCATAATGGGGTGTAAGTGTCTGATTTCACATTGCCCAAAAAGTGAATTTTCGAGGTCGACTATCTCCTAAAACCCTTGAAAAATGGGCTCATATAGGGGTGCGAAACTTGAGTCCTTAATTACAGGGATCGGGTTTAGTAAGGATGGAGCGGGCTTTTATCCTTAATTACAGGGATCGGGTTTAGTAAGGATGGAGCGGGCTTTTATCCTTGCTAAACTCAATCCCTGTAGCTGAACAAGGGATGGAGCGGGTTTTATCCTTGCTAAACTCAATCCCTGTAGTTCCAGTCAACTACAAGAATCGGGTTTAGCAAGGATGGAGCGGCTTTTATCCTTAGTAGGGATGGAGCGAATTTTTATCCTCAACCAATCTCAATCTCTGTGGCCTGCACAAGGAGTATAATTGGGAGATCATGCCGGATGCGGTTGGCGATGACACGCTTGAGCATGTGCAGGATGAAGTGGCTCTGCTTTCAGCCCACTTCTCCGGAACACTCAGATACAGCGTTTCCGGAACTGCCGAACAAGGGATTGATTATGAAACATCTGACAGCATTTCGGTGGACGGGGTTTATGTGAACCTTCCGGTTTCGATCATGGATGATGATAAGATGGAAGACCGGGCCGAAACCATTGTGCTGACGCTTCACTATGATATGAATGAGGACTGGGGATATGTCCCGGGCACTTCCGTGGATCATACCATTTATATCTACGACAATGACGCGCTCTGGAACGGGAGCATTGAGAACAATGGCACGGCCCTGCATTTCCAGATGAAGATCATCCAGAGCCCTTCGGGAACTTCGGGCGCGCTGGTGACAGATGGACATGGCATCATCCCGCTGAACGGAAGCGACACAGAATGGCCGGCCCACAGCCTTGTTCTTGATAAAGCTTCATTTGACGCAACTGTGGATCAATTGCTGGTGAAGCAGCAGCGATTTGGGGGGATTTCATCAATGATCCGAAAATCCCCCTGACAACAGCCCCGGATATCAGCGATAAAGGCACGAGTCCGGAAAAATGACAGCGGATTTCAGGATTGACCGGATAGCCGGCCTGTTCTCCTTC
>JAOZRQ010000280.1 GCA_029940115.1 Desulfobacterales bacterium | reverse complement strand
CATCAAACTCATCAAACTCACAAACTCATCAAACTCATCAAACTCATCAAACTCACAAACACTTCCCCGTATTCCAGCCGCACCACCCGATCAGCGGTGTGAAAGTATCTGTCATCATGGGTCACCGCTATCACGGTCTTTCCCTGTCTTTTCAGTTCAGGGAGCATTTGATGATAGTATTGATCTCTGAATTCCGGATCCTGATCCGCGGCCCATTCGTCAAACACACAAATCGGCCGGTCCTCGAGAAGTGCGGCGATGAGCGCGAGTCTCTTTCTTTGCCCGGTGGACAAGTCGATGGTGCTGAACTTTCCCCCGGCGAACCGGGTTTTGTGATCCAATTGCATCCGCCTCAGAAACAGGTTCACCTGTTCCTCGCGGACATGGCTCAAGCCGTACAGGCGATCAAACAGGTGAAAGTCGGTGAACACCGCCGAAAACAGGCGGCGCAGGTCCGACGGCCCGATCTCCCTGCCGTTCATGAGCATGGTGCCGGAGAAGGGGGGATAAAGCCCGGTCATCACCTTGAGCAGGGTGGACTTCCCGCTGCCGTTGCCGCCGCTGACAAAAAGGATCTCCCCGGCTCGGACAGACAGGTCCAAGGGACCGATGGCAAATGTCGGAACCCCGTGTTTGTCGGTATATCGGAACATGACCTCCTCATATCGGAGTTCCCGAAACCCGCCCCCGCCGGTGCCCCCGCCCGTTCCCGTGCCCCCGTCCGACACCGGGCACGGGGTTTCCTGCTCCAAGGTTTCCAGCATCCTTTCCACGCGGAGGAGTTCCTGAAACGAGGCCCGCACCTCGGCCACCCGGGGGACCGCGTCCAGCAAGGTGCTCAGGGGCAGGAAGAAGATCACACCGATGGCCTTGCTCACGACATCCCTCGAATAATGCCCCATCGCGGGCAACCCCAGTGCCACCACTGCAAACGCACAGTTCCAGATGATGAAGGTCAGGCTGAAATGCCGGATGAACCGATACGCGTTCTCGATTCTCCGTTCCTTTGTCTGCTCGGTGCGTCTTTTCAGTTCGGTGTGATGGAAGTCGTCGCTCTTCTCATCGTTCAATCTCAACTCCTTGAATCCGTAAAGCAGATGATGAAAGGATCTGAACACCCCTTTTTCCCCATCCCTGATCCTTGCCAGCGCCTGGACCATGACCCGCTGATTCAAGGCATACAGGCAACCCAAGCCGGCCAGCACGCCCAGAGTGAAAAGGAGGATGTCGCGGGAAAAGGTGGCCATGTATATCAGCGCGCTGGTCATGCCGGAAAGGGCCTGCCCCATCCGGACAAAGGTGAAGGTCGCGTCTGAGATGGCCTTGATGTCGGATACCACCGCGGTGCGGATGTCGGTTTTTCCCATTTTTTCGAGTGATCTGAGATCGGTCCGCCTGATCTTCTCCATCATCCGCAACCGAACGGTCGTGATCATCTCTTCGACCACACGAATGATGGATCGGTGAAAATGACGCGTGATGATGAGATTGACCAGCAGGGTGCTCACAAACAGCACAAAATATCCTGATGCCTCGCGGGGCGCAAGTGCCACGACTTGGACAATCGTCAGCAAGATGGTCCCGCAGGTCGCTCTCAGAATGAACACCGTGCCGAGTCTCCAGAGAGACAATCTTGATTCGGCTTTTAACAGGTCAATTATCGTCATTTCAGTAATCAGTAATCAGTTCAAGCATCCAACATCAAGCATCCAGCATCCAACATCAAGCATCACGCATCACTGGTTCCAACGGATTTTGTGGTTTCCGACACGGGCGGAAAATTGTGGGCCGCAGATGAACGCGGATGGCCTGTGTGCCGGGCAGGTGCGGGCTCATCAGCGTCCATCCGCGGTTTTCAGACTGACTTTCAGGTTCGTGTCTGTCTGAAATCACATGCAACCAGAATATTCCTGATTCTAACGGATTTTGTGGTTGTGTGATTTCAGACAGTTGCGATCCTGAAAGTCAGCCTGAAGGCCGTCCGCGTTCATCCGCGTTCATCTGCGGATCACAATTCATCTGCGGATCACAATTCCCAGCCCGTGTCGGAAACCACAAAAACCGTTAGAACCAGGAATATCCGTCAGAATCAGAAACATCACGCATCACCCCCGTGTTCAAGGTGGATCCTTCGGTCTGCGTGGTGAAAATACCGATCATCATGTGAAACCGCGACCACGGTCTTTCCCTGTTCTTTTAACCAAGGGAGCAGTTCCTCATAAAAATACCGTCGAAAGGCCGGATCCTGTTCAGCGGCCCATTCGTCAAAGACATAGACCGGCTTCTCCTCTGAAAGGGCGACGACCAGCGCGAGACGCTTCTGTTGGGCCGTTGACAGTTCAAGTGTGCTGAACCGCCTCTCCCGGACCCGCCGGACCTTATGGTCCAACTTCATGAGTCCTATCAGTCGGTCAATCCTCTCCCCGTCAATCGGGGCGATGCCGTATATGGCGTCAAACAGGTGATAGTCTGTGAATATGCTGGTGAAGAGATGGCGATGGTCGCTCATGCTCACCTCTTTCCCATCCATCGAGATGGTTCCTGAAAGCGGGGGATAGAGTCCGGTCAGCAATTTCATCAGGGTGCTTTTCCCGCTGCCGTTGCCGCCGGTGATGAACAGTATCTCCCCTGACCTCAGCGTGAGCGTGACGGGGCCGAAGGAGAAGACCGGTTCTCCGTCCTTGTCTGTATAATCAAATCGTATGGATTCAAGACGGATCTCCTCAAAAGATGCGGCGCTCTCCTGAAATTCATCCCTCACATATTCCCGACATCGCCCGTGCCGCTCCATTTTCTCCCTCAGGCGGATCAGTCGTCTGAAGGCCGCATCTCCCTTGGCAATCTCCGGGAGGACATCCGAAATGCCCATCAGAGGGGTGAAAAGGAACAGGAGGACCGTCAGCATCTGAAAGGTGGTCTCCACCGGCTTGAACAGGGACAGGAGAAAGACAACGCTTCCCAATGCGCAGAGAAAGGTCGTCTGGATGATCAACCCGTTTTCCACCGCGAAATCACCCATTCTGATCCGCAATGCCCCGGTGAGTTGGGCGGCCGGCCTTATATGGGTGTGGAACAGGTCATCATTCTTTTCCTGATTCAGCTTGAGCTCCTTGAAGCCGTTCAGCAGGTGATCTGCCATCATCGTCAATTCTGTCTCTTTCTCTGTCACGTCATCCAACGCCTCATCCAGCCGTCTTTTATGCTGTTGATAGATAGGCGAGGCCACAAAGACAGCGATGATCACGACGAACGCGGTCCACTCCACCGAGAGCCACGTCATGTAGAGGAGACAGAAGATGATGGTGATCGCGTCTTGGGTTGCGTTGATCTTTTTCAGGATGGCCGTGGAGATGACCTTTGTGTCAACAATGGTCATGTAAATCTGTGCATGGGCCTGTTTCTCAAAATCTTTCAACTCTATCTGCCGGGTCTGATTGGCAATGCCCGCGCACAGGTCGGCCATCTCTCCCTCCGCCATGACCGCGGTTCTCCGCAACGCGACATGCTTGGTCCATAAGGCCCCCCCGGCCATCAGGAGAAAGATGATCAGAAATACCCCATTCAGTTCTCCGGGCGTGCCATGGGCAATCGCATAATTGACCACCGCGATGATCGATCCGCCAGTCAGTCCGGAAATGACCGACAACAGCAGAACCGTCTTCTCATCAGGCCTCAGTTTCTCTCCGGGCAGTATGGTGAATTTCATTGCAAGTTTGCCTGTTGTTGTGATGCGTGATTTGTGATGCGTGATGCATGATTCACGAACCACATCTCACGAATCACGTCTCACGCATCACGTTTCACGAATCACGTCTCACGCATCACGTTTCACGCATCACGTTTCACGCATCACGTTTCACGAATCACGTTTCAGCCTTCATCTTTTCCGCAAGGGTTGCGATGTTGGGCGGTCTGAGCATGCTGAAATGGGTGCCGGGGATTTGATGACAGGTGATGGTGTCGCAGTATCTGTCCCATCCGAGCACCGGAGCCCTGATCGGTGTCAGGGACAGGTTTCGGGTTTCGGGGCTCGGGTCTTGGGTCTCGGCAGGTTGGTTTTGGTTTTCTGCCGCGGAAAAGAAAATCAGGTTTCCTGTGTATGGCTCGGGAACGTATTCGCATTCCAGCCGGATGTTTGTCTCAAGCACTGTCAGGGCCCGTCTCAGATATCCGTCCTCGGTCCGATGCAGGGGGAATCCCGCCCGTTTGGCACATTCCCGGAACGATTCGAGCCGTTCCGCAAGGGAGAGGGGCCGGATGTCCTCGAGGATCTTTTCCGTCATTTTCCCATTCCGGCCGTTCCGGGAGATTTTCCGAATTTCGCAATAATACGGGAAAAGATCGGTCTTCATCAGCTGTCCGAAACTCCGCATGAAGTGCATGAAAAGGCGGCCGCGGTCATGTATGGAAGGCTCCTTGTCGGAGAGGTGGGGCGCGGGGCTGTTGATCAGCATAAGCGCCTCCACCTTCTCCCCCTGCTGTTCCAACTGCCCGGCCATCTCATACGCGACCACCCCTCCGAAGCAATAGCCACCGATCAGATAGGGGCCGCTCTTCTGAACGGAACGGATGGAGCGGATGTATGCCGCGGCCATCTCCCGGATGTCGCCAACGGGGTGGGTGCCCGGGTCAAGCCCGGATGCTCGCAGGGCGTAAACCGGCTGGGTGTCACCCAAGTGACGTGCCAGATCACGGAAAAAAAACACCTCACCGTTGCCGTAATGGATCAGGAATATCGGTCTTCTCTCCCCACGGGTCCGGAAGGGGACCAGGGGGCTGAAGATGGGCGTTGCGCCGGCGCTTTCCATAAAACGGCCCAGCCGTCTGATGGTCGGATGATTGAAGATCGCCGAGACCGGCAGATGGTTTCCGAGCCGCTTCCCCATGAGATCCGCCAAACGCACCGCGGCCAAGGAATGACCGCCGACATCGAAGAAGTTGTCGTGAATGCCGACCGTCTCAAGATGCAACACCTCGGCCCAGACCGATGCCATGACCGCCTCGGCGGATGTGCGTGGGGCGACATATCCTTTAGATTGTGTGACGGTCCGATCTGGTTCAGGAAGGGCCTTCCGGTCGAGCTTGCCGCTCGGCGTCAGAGGCAGGGAATCGATGCACAGAAAGTGTGCCGGAATCATGTGACTCGGCAACGTCTTTTTCAGATGGTCCCTGATTTCGGAAATCAGCGATTGTGGGTCGCTCTTTTGGGTGATGCCGAGGTCATGATTCGCAAAGAGGCTCTCATGAAAGGGATTCTGCCTGAAGGCCTCTCCATGATGCGGCGAGTCGCATGCAAATTCCGTGATGTCGCCGTTCTTTCGGATCAGCCTCCCTTGCACCCGGTAATCTGGATTGATCCCGTTGTCGGAGAGGCTTCCAGAGCAACATGCACGAATCGTGTCCCCTTCGGAGACCGGGATCCCGGGCCAGAAGATCGGAAGGAAGATTGGCAGCCAGCAGTGCTCATGTCTGAGTATGTCCGTCTCCTCCCCGTCGGCAGTTTGCAATGTCAGCCAGACCAGGAGGCCGTCCATCCCCGAGTCCCGGGAGATGGCAAAGGAGACGTCACGGCTGAACTGAGTCTCCGCAATCTCGGAGAAGTCGAGTACCTCAAACGGCTCCGGATCGGCGAGGATGTCCGCATAGGTGAGTCCCCTGACGCACACTCTCAGATCAAAGGGATGTCCGACCTGTTTGAAAATTTTTCCCACATAGGGGGCTGACACATCGACAAGGCGGGGATCGTGATCGTCCCGCAATTCGTCCGGAAGACGGACGGGGGCGATCTTTGTCACGCTCCTCAGAGGGATCATGACTCCACCGGGCCTGAGCAGTCTCCTGCACTGGTTCAGGATCACGGCGGCTCCCTCGCATCCGCCGATGGGGCCCACGATCTCGGAGACACAGACGTCCGCAGGCTCCGGCAGGTCAACCTTTGTCACATCACCGTGGATCAGGGTGATTCGCCTATCCAGGCTCATTCGTCTGACAAAGGCCGCCGCCTTTTGAAATGTCTCGTTGCTCCGCTCGATGGCATACACCCGCTTCGCGCCCGCCTCAACGCAGAATCTTGCCAGAATCGCCTCGGGACCCGAGCCGACCTCCACCACGACCCTGTCTCGCACCGTCTGGCCGATGGCGGCCCTGTAGCTTCGGTTTCTCCGTTCATCCGTGATCATCGCGTGATAGAGCAGGTCGTCGTAAACATGGAACTCGGCAACGGATGGCCAGAACTCGGCGCGCTTCGGGACAATGTAAGATGTGAGCCGTTTTTCGCCCGGCAGATCCTCCCGGGGGATAACCACCGCGTCCCGCACTCGGGGATGTCTTCGCAATGCGAACTCAATCTCCCCTGGCTCGATGCGGACCCCTCGGATCTTCACTTGATGGTCGGTCCTGCCGAGGAACTCGACGTTTCCGTCGGGCAGCCAGCGGGCCAGGTCACCGGTCTTGTATAGACGGGAGCCGGATTCGTCGCCAAAGGGATTCGGAATGAACTTCTCCGCAGAGAGATCCGGACGCCCCAAGTAGCCCCTGGCAAGCCCCCTCCCGCCGATGTGAAGCTCGCCCGGCACGCCTTCGGGAACTAACTGAAGTGCCCCGTCCAGTATGTACACTTGGATGTTGGCAATGGGACCGCCGATGGGGAGTCTCGGCATCCCGGGGCGATGTTCCCACGCGCTGGCGCAGACACTCGATTCCGTGGGCCCATAGGCATTGATGAAGCATCTTCCCTGGGACCTGCCCGTGCCCGTGCTCCTGCCCGATACTTCGGGCAGGGGCGGGGGAAAGGGTCGGGGGCAGGCTTTTGTCAGGGACCATGTGTCCGCCAGTTCCGGAGGGCACGGCTCTCCCGCCACCACCAGGGTCCGCAGTTCCGGAAGTTCGGACTTGGGGAGCACGGCCAACGCGGACGGCGGGAGCGTCACATGGGTGACGGACCGGTCTCGGAGCAGTCGGATCAGATCGGGACCTGGGAGCAACGAGCCTCTCTCTTCGAGGCAAAGCTGGGAGCCTGCGCACAAGGCCGTGAATATTTCGGAGACCGACGCGTCGAAGCTGAACGCGGCGAACTGGAGCAGACGGCTGGAGGGCAGGATGTCAAAGATTCGGATATGGGCCTCCACAAGATTGCATAGGCCCCGATGAGGGATCATCACGCCCTTGGGGACCCCGGTGGAGCCGGAGGTGTAAATCATGTATGCCAGATTATCCGGGCCGACGCTGAGGACCGGATGGTCCCCCCTTTCCTCAAATCGGTCACGCTCCGGAAAGATCGTATGCGCCTTATTGTCAGGCAGTCTAAACACGAGCTTTTCCTGGGTCAGCAACACCCTCACCCCCGAATCGGTCAGCATGAAAACGGTCCGCTCACGGGGATAGGCCGGATCAAGGGGAAGATACGCACCTCCAGCCTTGAGAACGCCGAGAATTCCGACGATTATCCCGGTTGAACGTTCCATGAATATTCCGACGGGAACCTCGGGCCCGATGCCGAGGGAGTGCAGATGATGCGCCAACTGATTTGCGCGGCGGTTCAGTTCCCCATAAGTCAAGTGTTCGTGTTTGAAGAGCACCGCAGTGGCATCCGGTCTCAGTCGGGCCTGCTCCTGGAACCGCTCATGGATGCACCGGTGGCTGGGCGGGTCTCTCCTAGTGTCGTTCCATGCGACAAGGATCTGTTGCTGTTCGGCCGGGGTCATGATCGGCAGTTCGGAAAGTCTTCTCTCCGGGTGCTCGCCGATGCCCTGCACCAGGGTTCGGAAATGGGCCATGATTCGGGTGATGGTGGCCGCGTCAAAGAGGTCGGCGTTGTATTGGCAGGTTCCCGCGATCCCCTGATCGGTCTCGGCCATGGTGAGGAGCATGTCGAGGCCTACGGGAGCTTGTTCCGGCTTGCATCGTGTGGTGCTGATCCCATGAAACGACGGGGTCTCTGTGGGGAAGTTCTCCCAGTTGAGGGCGACCTGAAAGAGGGGATGAAGGCTCGGATCTCTATGGGTTCCGGATGCCTCCACCACTCGCTCGAAGGGGATATCCTGATGCGCGTGCGCGTCGAGCGTGGCCTGTCTCACACGGCTCAACAGGGTCGGAAATGAGGGGTCGCCGGAGAGGTCCATCCGGATGGCCAAGGGGTTGACAAAGAAGCCGATCAGCGGCTCAATCTCCTTATGGTTCCGGCCGGAGGCGGCAGTGCCGAGCACAACCCCCTCTTGGCCGGTATGCCTGAGCATCAATGTGGCAAGGGCCGCATGGAGCGTCATGAAGAGGGTGGATCGGGAGGCTTGGCTGAATCTTCTCAACTGATCCGCCACCCGCGTGTCAATCGTGAACTGGTACGACTTCCCGTTGTGGGCCTGCACGGAGGGCCGAGGATGATCCGGGAGAAATCCGGAGTGTTCGGGAGCGTCCTTCATACACGCCTTCCAGTATGCCATTTGGGTCGTTTCACGGGTCCCGCTCACCCATTCCGTTTGCCAGCAGGCGAAGTCGGCATATTGAATCGGCAGTTCCGGCAAGGTCGAGGGGATGCCTTGGGAGTAGGCGTTGTACAGTGCGGCAAGCTCTTTCAGGAGAATTTCCGTTGACCAGCCGTCTGAGATGATGTGGTGCGTGGTGAGCAGGAGGAGATGCTGGATGCTGGATGCTGGATGCTGGATGCTGGATGCTGGATGCTGGATGC
>JAOZRQ010000793.1 GCA_029940115.1 Desulfobacterales bacterium | reverse complement strand
AGGTTGGCCACTCCGGACGATTGCGTTTCAAGTGTCAAGTGTCAAGTTCTCAAACCTTTCCATCAGCGTCCTCTCCTCATCGGCCCATGTCATGTCTGCGCGGGCGATCTCCCGGGCGAAAGCCAGTGCCGCTTCCCGATCTTCGGGCGTGGGAAGGAGTTTGGGGAGCGTGTGCAACGCCCGCTCCTGATCCGCCTCAAGAATGTGGGACTGGACCTTTATCATCCGCTTGAATTCAAAGGGTTTCATTTTTTTCAGCCGCGTGTTCGCCTTCACGATCTTTCCGATGGTGACCAGCTCGGTCTTGTCGAAAATGTGATCCGCGCCGGCCATGGCCACCATCATTCGGACCACCCCTTCGGCAAACCCGCCTTTTTCCATCTCGCCCAACCATCGCTCCTCGTGATCCTGCTCCTCTCCCCTCTCCATTTCATCCTCCTGTGCAGGGGGGTTCGGAAAGAATGCGTTCACCCAGGGATTGCCATACATGGCATTGAACAGAAATTCATATGAAGTGTCCCGATTGTCCTGGTAAAGGTTCAGCATGGCGGTCACGGCGTCCGAGAAACTCCTCTCCAGCTTCAGGAAGGTGTTCTCTTTGGAGACGGGCTGGCGGTTCTGCCTCACCCGTTCGGCCCAATCCTTGATCGGAAGGAGAAACGGATTTTTTCTATCCGAAAACGCATATTTCGACATCCTGAGCGGATGAAGCTGTCTCATGACATTTGCGCCGGTCTCCGTGGCCCACATCCGTATCCACGGGCTGACAAATATCTGGTACATCCAGTCATTCAACTCCGAGACCGCCTGGGCCGGCCGGAAGGGCTCCTCATCCTCAAATCCGTCGTCCAATGCCAAGATGTCTTGGATATTCCGCTCCTCGCAACGGACCAGTCGGTCTCCCGTTCCCAAGAATTCGCCCTCATCAATGACCATCTCATACAGCCCCGGGGGGAGATACTCGAACAGATCAATGCAGCCAATGATCTCCTTGTGCTCCTTCCTTGCCACCGCACCGGACACGAATATCCCCAAATGCCCCACTTTTTCATGCAGGATATAGACGATCACCTGGTTATGCCGCCTGATGTCCGCGACCGAGGGATAGAGTTTCGGAATCCAGCTCAACGCCTGTTGCGGGGACGTGATGTTGTCGCCGGCAGACGCGAACACGATGAGCGGATCATCCAAATTCCTCAGGTCCACTTTTTTCCCTTCATACAGTTCCAGCAGCCCCTTCTCCAGTTTGTTCCCGATGAAGAGGTTTTTCAGGATGAAGCGGATCTCATCCGCGGTCATGCAGAAATACCCGTTCCACCATCGTTCAAAATTCAGGTATCGATCCGCCTCGGTGTCCACTTTTTTCCATAGGTTGTATTGCTTGGTCCAATAAGTGTTCGCGGGATTCAGGGTCTCAAAATTGGCCACAAGGTTTGCACCGTCGAATTTGCCATTGCCGAGGTCGCTCAAGAGGGACGTCAGCCATATCCCGCCGAAGATGCCGCCTCTGTATCGCATCGGGCTCTCTCCCACCACCCCGGCCCAGTAGGAGAGGGGGGATCCGTTGAGTACCAGAGGGCCAGTCACATCAGGCCGCTCCGCGCTGAGAAGGGCCACCGCCCATCCCGCCTGACAGTTGCCAATCACCGCGGGTTGCTCCGCCTCGGGATGACGGCGGGCCACCTCCTCGATGAACGCGATCTCGGCTGCCGTGACATCCGCGAGGGTCTGCCCGGGACATGGCATCGGGTAAAACGTCACGAAGTAAACCGGGTGTCCCTCCCTCATGGCCACTCCGACCTCGGAGTCCTTTTTGGACCCCCCGATTCCCGGGCCATGACCCGCCCGGGGATCAATGATCACGATGGGCCGTCTGTCTTGGTCAATGGTGATCCCCTTTTCCGGGACAATGCGGACCAAGTCATAGTTCACTGGCCGGTCCAGCTTGCGCCCATCAAGGATGATCTTGTAATCAAAGGTGAGCACCGGCGGCTGACCCTTCTCCTGGTGTTCCAGAAACGTGTTTCCCCGTCTTCTGAGGATGTCCATAAAGAGGACGGCCCGCTGGCCGGCATCAATCCAGTATTGGCCCGCCTCATCTATCCAATCGGATGCCGGAGCCCACAAATTTTCAAAGGGGTTTGTCTTTTTCATAATTGGCCTTTCTGTTAAGGATGCCAAAAAATTGAACAATGAAAGACATCCTTCATTTTACCTGAAAAAGTAGTTTACACTTTTCAGTTTGCAGTTCCGCCTTCAGGCGGTGCGAGACCGCCTGAAGGCGGAACTGCAAACTGGAATGTAAACCCATAAATGAAAGATGCC
>JAOZRQ010000279.1 GCA_029940115.1 Desulfobacterales bacterium | reverse complement strand
TCTCCTTGAGCTGGGCGATCTCGTCATTGGCCTTTGAGATGGCCTTCTGCTCGACATCGGCCTTGTTGAAGTCCATCTTCTCCATCTCGTCCCGCACCGCGATTATGGTGTCCCTGAGATGAGCAATCTCCTCATCTTTGGCAAGAAGACGTTTATCATTTTCAAACCTCTGCTTTTCCAATCTTTCATGCAATGTTTCTATTGCATCTTTCATGTGGCTGTTTTCATCCTGAATGTCAGATAATGCGATGGTTTCCAATTGAGGTTCCATATTCAGTAGCTTATGCCGTTCAAGTGTTTCCGCAGGGTTGAGGGCTAAAAGCGTCTTCCGGCATTGGCCTCAGGCGGGATTGCCAAATTCGGCATGGTCTGGCCGTTGTTCCTGTTGCGCCTGCCGGATTGGCAAATTCGGCAAATGGGTTCGGATTTGGCAATCGTTCGACTGAGCTCACGCCGAAGCCGAACCGAGACTGTAGGAGATTGACCTTTCTTTAATGCCCCAAATTTGAATGAGTGTCAAGACTAAATAAAACCCCAAAAAAACTTTTTCCTCCCGATTGACAAATCCGGGTTTCTTTTCCATACTTGCAATTCATCCAGAAAAAAAGCCGCGAGATGAAGCTCACCCAAGTTTCACCCTTGGCAACCACCTTCCCCTCTTGGGGTTTCTCCTTGGCCGTATCTGGGATGATGTCGCCGGTCATCTTCCTCGTTCTAAAGAAACCTGGTTACATGGCGCGACGCGGTGCCAGAAACCGGGTTTCTTTGCTCTACTGAGTATAATCAGAAAATAATCTGATCATCGCCTTGACATCCATGGCAGCGGAGATGACATCATGCCTCCCCTTGAGGGCAATGACCGCAAACAGATAAAGGAGGATCAACGCGGTCAGGACAGAGATAAAGGAGACCAGCAGATTCAATACCCGCATTACGCCGCTTTTGGGATGATATGACGGTATGCCATGCCTCCGTCGAAAAATCTCTGACAAAAAGAGCCATCCGCATCCCAGACCCAGTCCCGCGACTATGGAAAGGAGGAACATCTTCTTAATATCCGGCCATATCGGTTTTCGGGGGATTCTCGGGGGGTCCAAGACTCGGAAGTGTAGCCGGCCCTGTTTGGCTTTCATTCTGGCCGAGACATCCGCGTCCAGTTTCTTCTTCAAAAGTAGCTGATACGCGTCCTGAACATGCTCATACGACTGTTCCAAAGCGATGATCTTCTCTCCTCTCTCCGGCATCTTCCTCACCCGTCTCTCATATATCCTGATCTTTCTTGACAGCCCGCTTGTCTCTCTCTCCAGAACCTTGATGTCTCGCTGCATGGCATCATATTCCCATTTCAGTTCCGCAATCTGGTTCGCCTGCTCGGATTGATGGCCAGCCACGATCCATACCGACCCATTTTTTGCTCTTTCTGCCTCATATCTTGCTGATGCGGCGATTTCCTTCTCCCGAGCAACCTCTGGCTCGAGTTCGGCGATCTTCTCCTTCAAACGGATGACATCTGGATGACGCTGGGTATATTTGGCCGTCAGTCGGGTATATGTCTCCTTCAACCGCCTTAACTTCAACGCGTTTTCCGATTCCGGAACCAGTTCTGCCGGCGCATCGGGCGCATCTGGAACATAAGCTTCCATTTCTTGGTGGACGTCCGCCATTTGTCCCTCAAGTTCAAGCGCCCTCTTCTTTCTCTCTCTGAGATGTTGCTGTGTTGCCTTCAACTGGGCACGAAGGTCGGCAATCCGGTTGAGATTGGAGGCCAGTTGCTTGGGAAGACCACCGATGTGCTTGGAACGATATGCTCTTATGGCGTTTTCAATGGCCATGAGCTCCTCTGCCTTGGCCCTGAGTTCGTCTTGAAGAAAATGATCTTTCCTGATGGAGTCGGATTCCCCAGCATTCGCGTCAGTGAAAAAGGCCACCAGGGTCCGGACAACATCTGTCACCTTTTCAGGCGATCTTCCCTTGAAAGAGATTTTGACGGCGCCTGAGCCCGTCAGGGGAGGCATCACGTTCACTTCCAAATGACGGCGCATCTCAACAATCTTCTCTTTCGGAAACTTCTCCTTGTATTCCGGTTCCGAGACGAGACCGGTCTCTCGCATGACCCTTTCGAGATGGGTGCGGCTGTTCAATTGATGTTCGAGATGACTCATCTTTTTTTCGATGAGGCTCTCGTTCACATATCTGCCCTCCGTCTCCATCAGGATCAGGGCATCTGCGAGATAGACTTCCGGCAGGGCCATTGACAGCCACATCCCGACCACCATGGAGAGGCAGAACGGAATAAGGATGATCCATCGGCGTTGCCAAGTCAGAAAAGGGGGATTTATGGTCATAACGAATGCTGAGGAACCATGACCAAACAACATCCCGGCCCACGCCCGTTTCGGATTGGCAAATCCGAGACGTCTGCCGGATTTGGCAATCCGGCAGGAGCTGGAAATGGGGAAGTCATTTGGTCACGGTTCCTGAGTTCTGATCACAGGATGAAAATCCACACTCAACAGACTGGAAAATGGCACTCACCCGATTCGGTCAGTGACCTCCCCATACCCCGCTTCTGCCGGATTGACGGTCATTTTTGGCGTTTGGCGGTTCGGATTTGCGAATCCGAATGGTTTGGTCACGATTGCTTGATTTTCACCAAATCAGCATGTCTGATTTTAAGCGGAGAAGTTTGTAGTTCCGCCTTTAGGCGGTGCCACACCGCCTAAAGGCGGAACTTATCATTTTCAGCCAAAATGAAGGAGATTTTGTCCTGTACACAAGATGTGTGTGGTTGCTTTCCGATTTTTCCGGAAAATGGGAAAGAGAAACCGTTCACAACGGTTCACCCTTTGCCTCTGTAGGGCAGAAAAGTTTGCTCTCACCGCCTGAACGCGGAACTGCAAACTTTGAGTTCTTGAAACCGATCTCTTCTCTCATGGGTGAGAGGTGGGCGGATTTGTATGGGGAAAACCCCGCTGAAATCCGGAATCAGGAAGCTGGGACGCGCGGAACCGGAGGGCAACCGCACAGGTCGAAATTTTTTAGCTTGACCCTATCGGATTTCCAGCGTATTATCTTGGCTTCAAATGCAAAATCAAAAGGGCAAGCTGTAACATCTCCGAACTCCGGATCGGCGATTACTGCTTTGAGCTTCGAGCTGACAGCTTCCAAATGTCACCCCAAACAGAAAGAGTATAATAAGGATGAATGACTCCGATTTTTTGAAATCACTGGATCGTGCAAGCAATTTCCATATCCGCCGGACCATGGAGCGGTTGCGGGAGGGCCTCTTTGATTCGCTCGGGGTTCAGCTACTGACCGCTGGTGAAACCCACATGAGCCGGGTGTTTGATCAGGGAGCAAAGGCTGTGGACAAAAACAGGCGGGTCCATCTCTGCGTCTGCGGAACTTACGGGCAGGGCAAATCCCACAGCCTCACCTACATCCGTCAGCGGGCACTCAGCCAAGGGTTTGTCACCAGCCACATCAATCTTGACCCCAAGGAATCGCCGTTTCATGAGCTTCCACGCGTTTACCAGGCGCTCGTGACCCGAATCCAATTTCCAGGCCAAGAGACTTCCCTTGCCGAACAATGGAAATCCTGGGCAGAACAGACCATCGCCGACGGCCCGGAACAGGAGGATGAACCGGAGCCGGAGATATCAACCAATGAACAGAAAGCCAGCCGCCTGCTCGATATCCTCCCGGATGAAATGCCACATTTTTTCAAAACAGTTCTCACCGCCCTTGCCCTTGAAACGATTCCGCTCTCCAAAGATGAAATGCGGTTGAGAAAACATGCGGCCTATCATCCCCATGAATTCCCTTATCTGCTGGATCATGCCTTGACCGGCGAAATCATGACGATTCTTCGGCTGAGACCCGCCTTCAAGTACCGGGAGGTCTCCTTTTACAAGGACGCTCCTCTGGTATGCAAGGGATGGGAGCCCTATCTCATGATGATCTTCAGTCTGTCCTCTCTTTTCCGGCAGATGGGCTTCAGAGGATGGGTGCTGTTGTTCGATGAAGGCGAATCCATCGCTCAGGCCCGCATCAATTCTCGCAACAAAAGCTATCAGATCCTCCATCGCATGTTTGTCCCCGAAACCCCTGTTTTCGGCCTTTATCCCGTCTTCGCATTCACAGACGATTTCTTCATGAGGCTTCAGCGGGAGGATTATGAGCGGATCAGAGTGTGGAAGGGGGAGGAAAGCCCTTATTTCGAAAGAAATTATGCTGAGGCTTGGGGCAAACTGACCATTTTCCGGTTGAAAGGTCTCTCCCCCAAGGAATGGATTGACCTCTCTGTCAAACTGATGATGATCCACGCCAGGGCCTACCACTGGGATCCGCCCGAAACCCAAGCCTACGAGGCGATGACCCGACGCTTGGGAGAAACCCGGGATCAGGAATCTCGTCTTAAAATAAAGGCTCTGGTGGATCAGCTGGATCTGCTCCATCAAAGACAGGTTTTGGGTTGATGAACCTCATCCGCCCGCACCCCTCTTCCCTCCATACCCGCAGGGGAGAGGGAACATGAGCCACGCGCGATCCGAGTCTCTGATGTGACGTCCGTGGTTGCTCGGTATCCTGCCTTTCCGGAAAAGGGAAAATGACCTCCCGGATTCAGAGAATCCACGTCTGAACAAAAATTCCCCTTTTTCCGTACGCTCAAGATTTCGGGACGTTTTTATGAGGAAATTATTCCGATGTTGACCAAGCGATGTGTTTCAGGAAGGGGCATCCAGGAGAATCCGTTTGTCCTTCTCGCCTTTCCTGCGGCGAATCACGACATTGGCGGAAGGTTGAGACCGCCTTTGCCTGTTCCTGATCCGGGTCTGCTCACTGAGTCCCAGCATCTCCTGAAGTTTCGCTTCCAGTTCTTTTAACTTTCTTTCGTCCATTACCTGCTTTTATTCTCCCGTGTACAAGTTTCAGCAGATCTGAATTCCATGAGACCCCTCAATGGGGAGTCCGGACTCGGCATCTGCTGAACTTCACCCTTCAGAGCGGCGACAAGAGCCTTTCCTTCTTCATGCGCCTCATCAAGATGTTCTGGATGCCTCAAGGCATCGCCTTCAAAATCAAGGTGCCGGTACAACAGCGATCTCCAGTGTTCCGCGTCCAGTACATCAAAAAAATGTCTCAGAAGGATTCTGTCAAAAAGTTTTTTTCCTTAGTGGTGGCGCCACAGAAATGAAAAGTCCTTTTCGCACGGCTTTCCGATTGTCTGGGTCCACCTCGTCTATCCAGTTTTTTCTGACCCACAGAGACTGGCACCGGTCCATGAGTATCTTGGTATGCGCGCTGACCGCATAGAGATGCGAGTGACAGATATCCGCCACCTCGTCTGCCGAAAGCGGATAATCCTTTAATATTTTTTGGGCATATTCCGCTCCCTTCACCCCATGGTCCTTCTGTTTCCGCTTGATGTCATGGAGCAGACCTGCACATTGGACGACAATCACCCGGCGGGCGATGATGTCATCGGCATACCTGTTGCGTGTGCATTCGACGACCATCAGGGTGCCCGCGTCCAAGGTCACTTTGATCGCGTGACTCAGACCATGCCCGAGATCATCTTCCAAGCGGTCGGCCACATAAGTGCGTAAATGCCTGACAATCGGATCGGTTTCAAAAAACTGCCGGGACAGACCATTTGCCCAAGAAAAGTCTTTGTAAAAATCAGGAATAGGAAGGCGGAAGGCAATCTGACGTGCTTTTTCACGGATGCGGACGTAAGCCAACTCCATATCATCACCCCGAGGGTGAAGGGTGAAGGGTGAAGGATGAAGGATGAAGAAAGGTCCAAGCTTTCATCCTTCATTCTTCATATTTCATTCTTCACATCAGTATAAGGATGAAGGAAGGTCCAAGCTTCATCCTTCACATCAGTAAAGGATGAAGGAAGGTCCAAGCTTCATCCTTCACATCAGTAATAAGGAAGGTCCAAGCTTCATCCTTCATATTTCATCCTTCACATTAGCCTTCATGCAATGAAAAAGGACTTCCGCAGACCTTCCATTTCCCACCCTCTTTTTTTACGGTAAGGGTTTCATCCACTTCATCGCTTCTGCCTGTGAAGAATGACTGCAACGGCGGCTTTCTTTCGGCAGTCAGACGGATCTTGGCCTTTTCAGCATCTTTGCTGAGGGTCTTCGTTTTGACATGATAAAGCTTCTCTTTCATGTAATAGAGGCTGTACCCCAGTGTTCTGGCCTTCTCTTGGCCACGATGGAGATGCTGGCCGATCATGTCCACATCATCAACCACTCTGGCCTCCTCACCGATCCATTGGGTCATTCCCTTGCCATCAAAGCAGAAATAGGCTTCTGCAAATTCCACAGCCGCTTTGTTCGGGGTGTTCTGTTCGTCAACAAAGACAAACAGAATCTGCAAAAAGATGCCAAGCAACAGTGCCAAGGTGATTGCAATGCCCTTACCCGATTCTCCCATTTTTTTACCCTTTCTCCTTTCATTTATTATCAGCAGATCAAAAACTTTGTTCAACTTCAGTGTCGTCGGGCATGTCATTCCGGGCAAAATCGAAAAATCGCTTCAGGATTTCCGATTTTGATCCGGAATCCACCGGTCCTGACAGAACTTTTCAATCTGCTGATTATTTCTGAGTTTTTAATGGCATGATCAAGAATTGGTACCTACATAACATAAAAAATATTTTTGCACAAGGATTTTTTTTATCATTAAAGCTGTGTACAGGACAAAAAGTTGTGATGGGCGAGAAACCCGCCTCGATAAAAGATGTCGAGGGCAGGCTTTTTTTCCAAATGGCCCGAAAAAGCCGAGTTTCTTTTCCCGCTCATTTTTTTGTCCTGTACACAGTCATTAAAAATGAAAAATTTGAGGATCAAGGCGACTCTTGAGGCAAATTGGCATCTACATAACATAAAAAATATTTTTGCACAAGGATTTTTAATCATTGAAGATGAAAAATTTTGGAATGATAGGGGCATCTTTCATTTTGCCTGAAAGGTGGTTCAGTTTGTAGTTCCGCCTTTAGGCGGTCTCGCACCGCCTGAAGGCGGAACTGCAAATGTAAACCCATAAATGAAAGATGCCATGATAGGATTAAGAAACTTTCATCCCTCACATTTCATCCCTCACATTTCATCCTCAGATTTCAATCCCTCATCCTTCTTTCAAAACCCCTTGCAAAGCTCCTTTTTATATGGTAAATCTACCCCATTTGCAGAAACATCACCTCTTTGTCTGCCATTTTGGCGGGCAAGGGATGGATCTGAAATTTGGGGGCATTGATCTTCGTTTCGGCAAGCCACCCGCCGGATTGACGAATCCGGCGGGGACATGGACTTGCCAATCCCTCACAATTATTGAAAGGGGAGGAGACAGAATGGATTTTGAACTGACAAAAGAACAAAAACAGATCCAGAAATCTGTCAGGGAATTTGTCAAAGGCGAATTCAAAAAGGACCTGATTCTGGAACTGGAAGAGAACCATCAATATCCGACCGACATATGGAAAAAGGCGGCTGAACTCGGATTCATCGGGATTCATTTTCCGGAAGCGTATTCGGGCATGGGGCTGGGGGTGATGGAAAATATCCTGGTGGCCGAGGAACTGTGCCGGGGGGATTCATCGGTGGGCGCCTGTCTGATCCTTGCGGACTTTGCCTCTGAGATCATCCTGCATTTTGGAAGCGATGAGCAGAAAAAGGCATGGTTGCCCAAGGTGGCTGAGGGGGAGGTCCTCTCCTGCGGCGCGTTCACGGAACCGGACCATGGATCGGACATCACCCGCATGGAGACCACCGCTGTCAAGGACGGGGATGAATGGATCATCAACGGGACAAAAATTTTCATCACCAATGGTGGACCCTTGGCCGGGTTTTACAGCGTCCTGTGTCAGACGGACCCTGAGGCTCAACCGACCCATCGGGGGATGAGTCTGATTCTGGTGGAGGCGGATCGTGCCGGCGTCTCCACCGCAAGCGTGGGGGTCAAGATGGGGATCCGCATGATGGACACGGCTGAAGTGAACTTCAAGGATGCCCGGGTGCCGCTGTCGAATCTGATCGGGAAGGAAAACAAGGGGTTTTACCAAGTGCTTGAGTTTTTTGATGAAAGCCGCATCCTGATCGCCGCCCAGGGACTCGGCACAGCTCAGGGCGCGTTTGACCGGGCCTTGGCCTATGTGAAATCAAGGGAACAATTCGGCAAGAAGATCGCCCAGTTTCAAATAACCCAGCACAAGCTGGCCGACATGGCCACAAAGATTGAGATGGCCCAGCTCTTGGTTTACAAGGCGGCTTGGAACTTTGACCAAGGCCGCATTGATCCGAAGCTGACCTCCATGGCAAAGATGGTGGCCGGCCGGACCGCGGTGGAAGTGGCGGATGAGGCGATCCAACTGCTGGGCGGATATGGATACATGCTCGAATATGAGGTGGAGCGGTTCTACCGGGATGCCAAGATATGTGAACTCTATGAGGGCACAAAGGAGATCCAGAAGAACACCATTGCCAGCTCGCTTATTGGCAAACTGAAATAGAGCTGCCGACTGGCAGAAATTTGTGTCTGATTCCACAGAAAGAAACCCGGCTTTTTTCTTGCAGTTGGGGAGTCGGCCCATTTGGGAAAAAGCCGGGTTTCTCGCCATCCACAGCGGATTGAGGAAAGAAACCCGGCTTTTTCTTGCAGTTGGGGAGTCGGCCCATTTGGAAAAGAAACCCGGCTTTTTCTTGCAGTTGGGGAGTCGGCCCATTTGGGAAAAAGCC
>JAOZRQ010000278.1 GCA_029940115.1 Desulfobacterales bacterium | reverse complement strand
AGGGCGTTCCGTTCAGCAACGGGAATGCCAGCCTGCTCCGCTGTTGTGGCCGAAATCTCATCGGTGTATTCGCTGTAAACGGTATTCTGATTGTTTGCGTTGGGCAAGGTCACGGTGCGAACCCGGAAGTAATAGGTCGTCCCCGGTTCCAAGCCCGTGACGGTTGTGCTTTCCACGCTCTTGTCCGCTGTGATCCCGAACAGGATGTAGTCTCCGCCGGATGTGACCGAGTATTCGATCTCATAGCCGCCTTCGTTGCCGGTGTAGGGGATTGCGGTCCAGGTCAGCGGGACGGCGGTCTCGGTGAGCGGGCCGGCAGCCAGATCGGCCGGGGGCGGCGTCTGAGTGCTTTCCCAATCGCCGTCAATCTGCTTGGCGTTCAGGAAGGCCCGCAGGTCGGCATTGTTTGTGTGAAGCGCATTGTGGCGGAGACTGCTCTCACCGTCGGTCAGGTTGACGAGGTTGATCAGTTCGGCAGGGACGGCTCCCTCCAACTGGTTGCTGGACAGATGGAGAATTTCCAGATTGGCGAGTCCGCCCAGTTCCACGGGGATGGTTCCGGTCAACTGGTTGGCGAAAAGATAGAGTTTTCGGAGCTTTCCGATGTTTCCCAATTCGGAGGAGATGGAGCCGGTCAATTTGTTGGAGTGGAGGGAGAGTTCCTCCAAGTTCGCGAGGCTCCCCAACTCGACGGGGATGGTGCCGGTCAAGTGATTGTTGTTCAGATAGAGGTGTATCAGATTTGTCGCATTGCCCAAATTCGGAGGAATGGTGCCGCTCAGTTTGTTGCGGGTCAGATAAAGGTATTTCAGATTCGGCATGTCGCCGAGTTCCGGGGGAATCACGCCGGTCAGGGCGTTGCCCTGCAACGCGAGCAGTTCCAAACTTGAAATGCGGGTCAGTTCCGTGGGGATGGAACCGATAAGATTGTTCTCATGCAACTGGAGTTCCCGGAGATTCGTCAGGTCTCCGAGGGAGACGGGGAGGGTTCCGTCTAGCTCGTTTTCATACAGATAGAGATGCGTCAGGCTTGCAAGACTCCCCAGTTCCGAGGGGATGGGGCCAGTCAGTTGGTTGGCGTGAAGTTGGAGTGCCCATAATTTGGTCAGTCCGCCGAGTTCCGGGGGGATGCTCCCTGTCAACTGGTTGGAGGAGAGAACCAGTTCCTCCAAATTGGCGAGACCGCCGAGTTCCGGAGGAATGGTCCCGCTCAACTGGTTGGAGAAGAGAATAAGAGTCCGCAAGTTTCCGAGGCTTCCCAGTTCCGAGGGGATGTCACCGCTCAGTTGGTTGGTGTGCAGGGAGAGTTCCTGCAAGTTTGCCAGACTCCCCAATTGAACAGGAATGCCGCCTGTCAACTGGTTCTCATTCAGATAGAGGTCTGTCAGGTTTGCCGCGTTCCCGAGTTCCGATGGAATATTGCCGCTTAACGAGTTGCCGGAGAGAAAAAGGTGCTTCAGACCCGGGATGGAGCCGAGTTCCGGGGGAATAACATCGCTCAGACTGTTGTGGTGCAGGGCAAGGTGTTCCAGTTCCGCCAGACTGGCTATTTCCGTGGGGATGGAGCCAGTGAGGGCGTTGTCGTGCAACTTGAGTTCTCGGAGATTTGTGAGGTCTCCGAGGGATGCGGGGAGGGTTCCGGCAAGGTTGTTTTCATGCAGATCGATTGCCGTGACACGGGTTCCTTCGGCATTGCAGGTTATGCCATGCCATGAACACTCCGTGCCCGCATTGCCGAGCCAGCCGCCATTGTCCGACCAGTCAGCACCGGCGGTGCTGTTGTAAAGGTCGAACAACGCCTGTCTTTTCATGTCGGGGATTGCCGACGTCGCATCAACATAGACCGTAAACTGATAAAGAACATTCCCCCCGGACCTGTCTTTGACCACGGCATCCTTTGTTCCTGTAGAATGACTTGGCGTACATCGGAACTGACGCTCCTGAGATGTTCCGCCCAGAGAGGTGAGATCCGCACATTCGGCAACCCAGAAGGCCGTCTCAGAAGTGAGATTCTCCCCGGAAATTGTGAAAGTGATCGGTTCGTTGAGACTTGCGCTTATCGGGCTTACGGTTGTGACCGTCATCTGGGCCAAGGCCGTGCCGGTGAACATGAATGCCAGAATGGTCAAAGCGGTTATGATTTGGGCTGTTTTTTTCATTTTTGCGTTTCCTTATATATTAAAGATGGTTCTGGATTGTCCGCATGGCGATGGAGAAATTCTGACAGGGCCTCCGTGCCCGCTTCTTCATGGTAAAGTTTCACAAGGGCATTTGTGTCCGGGAACAGATTCATCTCTCATCTCTTTCTCTGTCAATGTCATCGGAAAGATTGCCTCTGACAGACCGGGTCAGTCTCCTGATTCCCCGTCTGATGTATTTTTTGAGCAGATCCGCTGAGCAGTCTGCTCATCTCCTGTAATATGGTGTTCCGAGTTGTCACTGAGGGCATACAGCCGGAAATTCGGCTTCGTCAGGGGACAGCCATCCGCTCCCCAGTGAAACGCGGTCACGGATGACCTTTTCCCTTATTTGGGTTGTTTCCTACTCTCAATGCTCTCTGTTATCTTCCGCACTTCTTCCTCGGAAAGCCCTAATCCTCTGAGGCGATCCTCCAGCGGAAGCCCTCTGAGCCGATCCTCTATGGAAAACTTGTTAAGTACCTCCTCCGCCGGAAGTTTGTGAACATGCTCCCGAACATAATCCCTCTGATAATCTTCCATGGTATAAGGCATGGCGATTCCCTCCATCTGGTATTTTTTGAAAAGATCGTTGATCAGCGTGCTCATCTCGCCCGAGTGCCTGCAATGCTCGACCCCGTATTTCACGTTTTCAGGCAGGGTGCTGAACAGCAGCCACAGGGCATTTCTCTTCACCCTCGGGATCCGGGAAAGTACGATGATCCGGATCCGGCGGACGGCCCAGCCCACCTCGTAAACCCCCTCTCCGATCTGCCTGAACGGCACCATGCCGGCCAGCTTCCTCGGATAACGGGTGCTGACGGCATACCTCCGGAAATCTCCCAAGGGCAGCAGTTTTTTCATCGACGGGCTGACCTGCTTGCGGTAGTTCACGAAATAGCTCAGGAACTCATCAAGGGTCCAGTCATCCAAGGACTCCTGATGTGACTTGTAGGTTATGAGATTGTGAGCCGACATGTTCTCAAGGCCGTCCGGAAACTCGGACGGCGTTTCCCCCTCTCCGTTCTCGATAATCACAACATCCAGAAACTGCTGTTTCAGGGAAAGGTCCTTCTCCAGTTCCACTGTATATGACGTGGCCTCGAAATGTTCCGTCACGACCAAGCCGAAGATACGGTGCCAGTCTATCATTATTTCTCCTTTTTTTATTTCTCCCTTTTTTCAAATCTGTGCGGGAACTGCGGAACCGCCTCTGTTCAGTTCGGAGAACCTCCGTCAAAAAAAATTGCGGATGGTCTGCTGTTTATGGTTTCACCGTTCTCCAAAAAATGATTCGTTTCAAAGAATTCTGCGGGTTTCATGGCGTCTCTCCTGTGCAAAAAATCGCTGTTCGTTATTCGAGAATGGGTTGCCAGGGCATTTCTTTCATCTTCGTTCATTATGCATATACTCCGTGTCTGACAGCATTGACAAACACAGGCTGCGCTCCCCGCAAAGAATGTCTCAGTTCGCTGACTGAGATCAGGTGTGTGTCAATCAGAATGTCGTGCCTCAGTTCCATGTCATACACGATATCAGTGGCACTGTCCCGAAACTGCCGGTCATAATCCCGAGTGAGCACAATCAGGATGTCATAGTCGGAATCTCTGTGAGCCGTTCCCGCTGCCCGTGATCCGAAAAGAATCACGTTTTTTATGTCGTTTCCAAAACGGTGCTGAAGCGATTTTTTCAGTTCTTTCAATATGTGTGCCTTGTTTCGCATATCAGCTCCCTCCATATTCTTCCTGCCGATCCTCGGCCTGCCTTCTTCAGCAGAATGCTGATCAGCATGACAGTTCGCATAATGGCAGAGCAGCTTGTCAGGAATCCGGTCATCCGCCGACTCCCTGTGCAGCTTGCGGTCACGGATGACCTTTTCCCTTATTTGGGTTGTTTCCTACTCTCAATGCTCTCTGTCATCTTCCGCACTTCTTCCTCGGAAAGTCCTAATCCTCTGAAACGCTCCTCCAGCGGAAGCCCTCTGAGCCGCTCCTCCGGCGGAATCCCTCTGAGCCGCTCCTCCGGCGGAATCCCTCTGAGGCGCTCCTCCGGCGGAAGTCCTCTGAGGCGCTCCTCCGGGGAAAACTTCTCAAGCACCTCTTTGGGCGGAAGCTTGTGTATATGCTCCCGAACATAATCCCTCTGGTAATCTTCGATGGTGTAAGGCATGGCGATTCCCTCCATCTGGTATTTTTTGAAAAGGTCATTGATCAATGTGCTCATCTCGTCCGAGTGCCTGCAATGCTCGGCCCCGTATTCCACATTTTCAGGCAGGGTGCTGAACAGCAGCCACAGGGCGTTTTTCTCCTTCTTCGGGATCCGGGAGAGCACAATGATCCGGATCCGGCGGATGCCCCAGTCCACCTCGCAAATCCCCTCTCCGACCTGTCTGAGCGGTGCCAGGCCGGCCAGCTTCTCCGGATACCGGGTGCTGACGGCATACCTCCGAAAATCTCCGAGAGGCAGCAGCTTTTTCATCGAGGGGCTGACCTGCTTGCGGTAGTTCACGAAATAGCTCAGGAATTCGTCAAGGGTCCAGTCATCCAAGGACTCTTGGTGTGACTTGTAGGTTATGAGATTGTGAGCCGACATGTTCTCAAGGCCGTCCGGAAACTCCTCTGGCGGCTCGCCCTCCCCCTTCTCGACAATCACAACATCCAGAAACTGCTGCTTCAGGGAAAGATCCTTTTCCAGTTCCACTGTGTATGACGTGCCTTCAAAATGTTCTGTCACGGCTATGCCGAAGATACGGTGCCAGTCTATCATCATTTCTCCTTTTTTTCAAATCTGTGCGGGAATTGCTCAGGTCCGCTTGGAGAATCTGGCGGCATGGGCCTCACGAATTTTTCTGACTTCTTCGACGATGATATCCTTATTCATGACTTTCTCCCATAAGTTCGTCAGGTGAACATAGTGCGCTTCAGCGTGCTTTCGCTTTCAGCCGGGCCCGGCTTTGTGACTGACATGCCTGTCGCATTTTGCACTTCGGAGGTTCCATCCTTACTAAACCCAATCCTTGTAGTTTTTCCTTCATCGGTTTTCCAACCCTTTTGAGACAGGCTTTTCGTGGCGAAATCCATTCCATGGCTGAAAGCCGGGGCCAAGTGACGTCACAGTGCGCTTCAGCGTACTTTCGCTTTCAGCCGGGCGTTTGAAGGCTCGGCTTTGGGAGTCGGAGTCCATTCTGGGTCTGAGAATGGAAACCAAGTATCATTTGATAAATACTAAGGATGGTTTATAAGAAGGGATTTATAGGGATTTGTGTGGAGGCTACTCTTTTCTTATAAGCCATCCTTGTAGTTATAAACGATCCTTCGACGTTGCGCCCGTTTGTCCATCCGCTTCTCCTACGCCAAATAGATGGAGACCCACACAAACCACCTTCCCACATAGAAAGACTTTGTGCTTCCGCCTGCATTGGCCGTGTGCCTCCCTGTTGAGGTGTAAAAGCAGCAATACCCGTATCTGTTGGTCCTTAATTGGCGGCTCCCATCCACATTGACCCCGACATATCTTGCCGGGCTGTCGTATTTAGTCACCTTCATAATGACCAAACCCGATCCTCGCCATCCCCAAGCGCTTGACAGGAAAGCGCAAAGAGAGAGAAAGAAAGCTATCAGGATAAAGACACATACCATTTTTTTCATAAAGGCTCCCCTCCTTTCTTCATTTCTTCATTGGATTCCTAATTTTCTGACTTTTTAATAGGGTCTTCCAAAATAAAAGATCATCGAGGCATACACTGTATGCTCTCTGACATCCTCTGAATGTCCATAGATTGGGATGATCGGCCCCACATTGTTGGCATACCGAAACTGATACGCGATGTCGAATGCCCACCCCTCTTTTCTCACAACGCCTCCGCCCAGGCTGATGCCGTAATAGTCATCATGCCCGCCTTTGACCGGTGCGGGGTCATAAAACATGCCGGCTCTGAGTGAAAGGATATAATCTGAGACAATGTATTCTGTCTTTTTCGGGTCAAACCGAAATTCCACACCGCTTCTGAATTGAAGGGTCGTGTCAACGCCTGATTCACGAGGAGATTCATAGGTGACAGGAGATATTTCATAGCCGTCTGAGTCTATGAGGATGAAATCCTCCCAGTGAGTCCGATAAAGATCAGCGGATATCCAAACATCACTTAAATAACGGCGGTTTTTGAACCAGTCATCCGGAAATCTGTAGGCGAGTCCGAGTCCGTATGACATGGGCATATCCAGTTTTTCTTTTGTAGTTTCCTTTGGCCCCTCATAACCGTCATCAGCCGTTATGCTTTCATGGGTGATGTGCGCTCTGAAAGGGAATTTGAAAACCGCGCCTGCTTTGATCTGATCGCCATCCTTAAATACGTCGTTTTTGTCCCATAACATTCCGATGTTGGCGTTGAAGCCGTTGAATGAATACTTGTCTCTTTTTTCATACCGAACAGATTTTATCGGAAATTCAAAATCAGGCCCGGTCATCTTCAACAGGCCCACATAACGGAGATTCTCTTCCCATTTGCTGTTCATCTTCTCATGCCACAGGTTCAAGGTAAAACCCACGGAGAATTCCGGGAATCTGGGGCAGGGCTGGATGGCGTAAGCAAGCCCCAAAGCGGAAAGCGCTCCTTTTTGTCGGTATTCCACATACTGCGCTAGGGAGAGAACTTCATCTGAATCGTTTGGATTCACAATTCTGCCTGTCCCCGGAAAATCCCAATCACGACTGAAGTCGTATAAATGTTGGTAGTTCAATGAGACTACCATGTGATAATATTTTGCAACATTGAAAGGAATAGCAATGCTCGCGTAGTTTATATCTTCAAGGGAAACACTTTCCTTATCGTTCCCGATAGAAAGCGTTGAGCCGTCAAGTTCAGGGGGATCGAATCTGTTCTCTTCTATTCTATGAATGCCGTTTATCACCAGAGACATCTCATATGATCCCAACTGAACCAGTGCGCCCGGGTTCCAAGATGCCGCGGTGGCGTCGTCCGCCAATGCGATGAATGCGCCGCCGACGCCTAAGGCTCTTGCGCCGGAACCCACGGGGTTGGGGGAGGAGGTGAACTGGATGTCGGCGGGGTCTGTTTGTGCTGAACTGATGGTTGCCCAGATTATTATTAGACATGCGGCGGGTAATATGGAAAAAACTATTTTCACTTTTCTCTCCCAACAATTAGTCTGTACTTTCAATATGACAATCTGTTTTTGGCAGACGATTGAACATTTTGTTGTACTGGTCATTGGCTAATTTTCCACGCATTTTGACAGGATATTATTTCAGTTATGGAGTTGTCACTCGATGACCTTCCTGAACTTCCCTCTCACAGTCAATTACTTTTGCTTTACATGCGCCTTTCATCTTTTTTCCTTCACCTACTCTAGCTTTTCCTATTTTATTGAAGCATGGGCCAATCGTACCATCAAGTTTATTATACTCCTCTTCATTTACAGTAAGTCTTATACCCGTTTTCAAGTCTGTTGTTCTCTTATCAAAACTGACATTCACAGTACCACATTTCCCATCATTACCCTCTTGCTTTTTCTCAACATTACTTACAGTTCCCCTTTCATCTCTAGGTAGTCTCCTCGCTATCCACCCATATATTTCACAAGCCAATAACCATAGATCTTTGTTTTGAAAATCGATTTCAGAGTCTATGCAATGACGAGAAACCGGATCTACTATATCAACGGATGCTGTCACCTCTTTCTCTCTATCCATCAAATCGATTGACCATACATAATCAATATTACGATTCTTTGCTTTTTCTAGCATATCCTCTCTTTGTTGAACATTCTTTATAAAATTTCCTGTGTAAAAAACAGAAAAACGTTCATCCTTCAGTATAACTTTTCTAAGTGTAGCAGGAAAATCGGAACTCAGTTTTGGGTCTTCTTTTCCTACATAATCTCTTGAAAAAAGTGCCATTATGTCAGCAGGATCTCCAAAATTCCGATCTATCCTAAATTCTATGTCATGAGCATGACCAGAGCCGGGTATAACCTCAATGGTAACAGGATTCTCTTTTTTATTGAGTTCAAGTTCTCTATCAAAATAATGTTTTTCAACATCAGCAATTAACTCTTCCGGATCTCCATTAATCCTAATAGATGTGAGTTTCAGCAATTTTGACTTATCAATGACATATCCTTTCATCTCAATCTTATTAGGACATGCATTTTCTCTTTTATTGTGCATGTTCCCTCTTTTAGTTTCTTTTATCTTTTTATCACCCAATTTAGTTATATAAATAGGTACTTCCTGTTTTTCCTTGCTTGAGAAGGGTTGGGCCAGAAAGATATTATTGTATGATAATGAAAGTTGTATCGGTTTTGATCTGTCTGATAGAATACTTCTTTTTAAGATAGCATTTTCAGCAACTAAATTTGAGTCTGTTTTTCCTATATTATCGGGTAAAAGTATCTTTACGGAATTAATATTTCCAAAGCGATCCTTAGCTTCTATAACAACTTGCTTTTCTTCCGTCTTAATATCTAAAGGATTATCAGTGAAATTAAACTGTCTTGCCCCTATATTTAATTTTTTCTCTTTTCTTCCATTTATAGAGAGTTCGCTTAATCCTGATTTATCGCTTACAT
>JAOZRQ010000277.1:6948-8779 GCA_029940115.1 Desulfobacterales bacterium | reverse complement strand
GAGCGTTGGGGGTTCGGATTTGGCAATCCGAACCGAGCGTCAGGGAACCGAGCGTCAGGGAACCGAGCGTCAGGGAACCGAGCGTCGGGAGAAACCAAGAACTACAAACTTTTCAATTCATCTGAAAGTGCAAACTACTTTTCAGACAAAATGAAGGATGCCGCTCCTTGCATAAAAAATAGCTTGACTTTTCTTTCCCCATCATTAATAAAGGGGATTCATAAATTGGGGATGTATTTTTTTGTCCTCAGATCTGAGAGAAACCCGGTTTCAGGAGACTGGGCGGTCCGGTTTCCATGCTTGTCCCCGACATCTTTTCCCCGATGCTTGTCCCCGACGTCTTTTATCGGGGAAAAGACGTCGGGGACAAGTGTCGGGGAACGCGGCATCGTGTCAGAAACCGGGTTTCTTTGTCATGACAATTTTTTTTTGTGAAAAGGAGATTAAGCATGAAAAAGAGTGGGTGGAGCGTGTTGCTTATTGCAACAATCGTTGGTTCATCAACTGTATTTGGAATGTTCGGAACCGGTTTTGCAGAAGACACAATCAAAATCGGGGTGGCCGGCGCGCACAGCGGGGACCTCGCGTCCTATGGCATTCCGAGCATCAGAGCGGCTGAACTGGTTGTCAAATCCATCAATGAGAAGGGCGGGATCCTCGGCAGAAAGATTGAAATCCTTCCCGAGGATGATGTATGCAAGCCGGAGATCGCCACAAACACAGCCACCAAGCTGATATCCGAAGGTGTGCATGTGGTGCTGGGACACATATGCAGCGGGGCCACAAAGGCGGCCTTGGGCCTTTACAAGGATGCGAAGATCGTTGTCATGTCTCCCTCGGCAACCAACCCGGCTCTGACCCAGAGCGGGGATTATCCCAATTTTTACCGGACCATCGCGTCTGATGACGCGCAGGCAAGGCTTGAAGTTGACTTTGCCCTGAATGCCCTGAAACTGAAAAACATTGCCGTACTCCATGACAAGGGGGATTATGGCAAGGGACTGGCCGAATATGCCAAAAAGTTTCTCGGGGAATCCGGAAAGGCAAGTGTTGTGCTGTATGAGGGGATCACCCCGGGAGCGGTGGACTATTCCGCGGTGATTCAGAAGATCAGACGTGTGAAGGCAGAGGCCGTGATATTCGGCGGTTATCATCCCGAAGCCTCCAAAATCGTCATGAGCATGCGCAAGAAAAGGATGGATACCATATTCATCTCTGATGACGGGGTGAAGGATGACACGTTCATCAAAGTGGCCAAAAAGTACGCGGAAGGCGTATATGCCACCGGCCCTAGGGACACCTCGAAAAATCCCCTGACCATTGCCGCGACCAAAGCGCACAAGGATACTTACAACTCTGATTTCGGCGCGTTTTTTCTCAACGCGTATGCGGCGGTCATGGCCCTGACCAATGCCATTGAAAAGGCCGGGTCCACAGATTATGACGCGATTTCAAAGGCGCTGAAAACCGAATATGTTGAGACGCCCCTTGGAAAAATCAGCTTTGACAAGCGAGGAGATGCCATCGGCGTGGGGTTTTCCATGTATCAGGTGAAGGACGGTGTTTATACCGAACTGAAATAAGGAGCGAGGACTTCCCGACCACCCCGCAGGATCCGAGTCGAGCTTGGCAAGGGTGGTTCGGATTGGTCAATCCGAGCGTGGATCCGAACCGAGCGTGGCATGAACCATGATGGCGTCACAGGGTTCGGATTGGTCAATCGTTCGACTGAGCGTTCGACTGAGCTCACGCCGAAGTCTCACGCCGAAGCCGAACCGAGCGTGGCATGAACCATGATGGCGTCACAGGGTTCGGATTGGTCAATCGTTCG
>JAOZRQ010000277.1:0-6848 GCA_029940115.1 Desulfobacterales bacterium | reverse complement strand
TCGACTGAGCTCACGCCGAAGTCTCACGCCGAAGCCGAACCGAGCGTGGCATGAATCGAGCGTGGCATGAACCATGATGGCGTCACAGGGTTCGGATTGGTCAATCGTTCGACTGAGCGTTCGACTGAGCTCACGCCGAAGTCTCACGCCGAAGCCGAACCGAGCGTGGCATGAACCGACCGTGACAAGGATATGATATGGACTATTTTCTTGAACTTTTTCTGGGCGGACTGACCCGGGGCAGCATTTATGCCCTGATCGCCTTGGGCTATACCATGGTGTATGGCATTATTGAGCTGATCAACTTCGCCCATGGTGAGATATACATGATCGGCGCGTTCACCGGCCTGATTGTGGCAGGCGTTCTGACGGTGATGGGATTGAACAGCGTCGCCATTCTTTTGCTCGCCTCTGTCGCAGCGGTCATCTATTCATCCGCTTACGGATTCACCATGGAAAAGGTGGCCTACAAGCCGTTGCGACATGCCCCGCGTCTCTCTGCGCTTATCGGCGCGATCGGGATGTCCCTTTTCCTTCAAAACTATGTGCTTCTGGCGCAAACCTCTGACTTTCTTCCGTTTCCGAGCCTTATTCCTGAATTTGAGTTCATGGATCCGTATGCCCATATCATCGGGTCCGCAGAGGTCGTCATCCTGATCACCACCGCAGTGGTCATGGTGTTGCTGACGCTCCTCATCAAGTTCTCAAAGATCGGCAAGGCCATGCGGGCCACCGCACAGGACAGAAAAATGGCCATGCTGGTGGGGGTGAATGTGGATCAGGTGATCTCCATGACATTCATTATCGGATCTGGAACCGCGGCCATCGGCGGGGTGCTGATCGCGTCCCATATCGGCATGATCAATTTTTATATCGGCTTCATTGCCGGAATCAAAGCGTTTACCGCAGCCGTGCTCGGCGGGATCGGCAGCATACCGGGGGCCGTGCTCGGTTCATTTGTGCTCGGATGGACAGAAAGCTTTGCCACCGGCTATGTCTCCAGTGATTATGAGGATGTCTTCGCGTTTGCCCTGCTGGTCCTGATCCTGATATTCCGGCCCGCAGGGATTCTGGGGAAGGTGTCTGCACAGAAGGTTTAACACCCCCGTGCCCCTTCTTGCCCACTCCGGGCATGGGCACGGGGGCAGGGATCATAAGTAACTGTGACCCAATAATTTCCCCATTGCCCCTGCCGTGCCCGGTGTCGGGCAGGGGAAACGGGACATCGTTCGGTCACAGTTCCTAATACACCACTTTGTAAGTTCGTACCCCCTCACTCGGCTCGGATTGGCAGATCCGAGCCGCCGGATTTGGCAATCCGGCGGGAGCCGAAGGGGGTGACGAACTTATGAATTGCTGTACTAAGAGGCGAAACAATGATCACACTTTCCGAAATCAAGAAGTCGTTGCTGATTTCAATCTGGTTTATATTCCTGACATTCCCCATCATGGTCATACGCGTCGACACCGTTGAGAATGTCATTGAATGGCGTTGGAACAACATGATCCTTGTGGGAGTGGGGAGTTTCCTTCTCTCTTTCCTCTGGCGCCATCTCATGGGGCGAAAGGAGGCTGGCAGGAAGCAGGCCGAATCGGATGAAGCCGAAAAGACGCCGTTGGTCCAGCGCATCTTGGGAGAGCGCAGGTTCTATCTCCCGGCCCTCATCGCGGTCTCAATCTTTGTCATCCTCTTTCCCTTCCTGTTCTCCACCTATCAGGTGAACATCATGACAACCGCCCTCATATATGTGATACTCGGTCTCGGATTGAACATTGTCGTGGGGCTTGCGGGCCTGCTTGACCTCGGATATGTGGCCTTCTACGCGGTGGGTGCATACAGCTACGCGCTTTTGAACTTTCATTACGGTCTCGGGTTCTGGACCGTGTTGCCCGTGGGAGCCATCCTCGCGGCCTTGGCCGGCATCCTGCTCGGGTTTCCGGTGCTCCGTCTGCGCGGGGATTACCTTGCCATCGTCACCCTCGGTTTTGGGGAGATCATCCGGCTGATTCTGGAGAACTACAATGAGTTCTCATTTGGCCCCAGCGGCATCGCAAACATTCCGAGACCTGGATTTTTCGGGGTTGACATGTCTCTCAGCGCGGCCATCATCTATATCTATTTCCTGATGATCGGCCTGACCCTGTTCACCGTATTCGTTGTGAACCGGCTTCAGAATTCGAGAATCGGCAGGGCATGGGTGGCATTGCGGGAGGATGAGATCGCGTGTCAGGCCATGGGGATTGACAAGACAAAGACCAAGCTGACCGCGTTTGCCCTAGGCGCGACATGGGCAGGCATGGGAGGCGTCATATTCGCGGCCAAGACCACCTTTATCAATCCGGCAAGCTTCACCTTTCTCGAATCGGCCATCATCCTCTCCATCGTGGTGCTCGGGGGCATGGGATCCATTGTCGGCGTGATCATGGGCGCGCTGGTGCTGATCCTCTTGCCTGAGTACCTGAGAGAGTTCGGCGAATATCGGATGCTCTTCTTCGGGGCCGCGATGGTGATCATCATGGTCTTTCGCCCCCAAGGGCTGATCGGGAAGGCCCGACGGACATACAAATTTGAGGGGGACTTGAAATCTGAAGCCTGATTCCTGTCGTTCCTGCGAAAGCAGGAATCCATTTTCCGGCAGGATTCCTGCGTTAGCTGGCTTATTAAGGACATATTTCATGACTGATGTCGTATTTGCCAAAGATGTCACATTGTATGATCTTGAAAAAAGATTTGATCTCCGCTTAAATGGAGACAGGCAGTTCTTCCCGGAATGGCAGACAGATTCGCAGGAGACAGATTCGCCGGAGACAGATTCGGAAGACAGAAAGTTTCTTGATCTGGCAAAATCAGCTTACATGAATCTGATCAGATACCCCTCCATGCCTGAAAATGCTGTCAAACTCACTGTTCTGTCCCCGCTTCTTCATCTGGCAAATCTGCTGCTGCCGCCGTTTCATATCAGAACCGAGGCATCTGTGAGCGTGACAAATCCGGATGAGAGTGTCACAGTCGAAGGCAGAATTGACATTCTGGTGCTGGAACAGAATTTATGGGTGCTCGTCATCGAATCAAAACGTGCCGAACTTTCGGTCAAGGTGGGACTCGCACAGATCCTGTCATACATGCTTGCCGCCCCTGTCTCCGGCAAGCCGTGTTTCGGTCTGATAACCAACGGCGGCAGCCATGTGTTTCTGAAACTTGTGCCGGGCGACCCGCCGACTTACGGCATGTCAAAAGTGTTTGATCTGCTTAATCCCGGCAATGATCTGTACCATGTGCTGACTATTTTGAAAAATATAAGGCAACTGGCTTTGAAGGAACAGACAGACACTTGATGACAGACTATTACCGCTTCAACCCAGCTTCCAGGAGTAAAATGCTGACAGCAATTGGAATACAGGGATTCAAATCCATCCATGACATTCCATCGTTGGAATTGGGACAGGTGAATATGCTCATCGGCGCAAACGGCAGCGGCAAGAGCAATCTGCTGGAGGCTGTGGGAATGTTGAGCGCGGCCGCGGATGGCCGTGTGGATTCGGATTATCTGCTACGACGGGGGGTTCGGCACGGTGTGCCCGGGTTATACAAAACTTCTCTGAAGGGGACCGAACAAACCGCCATTGTTCTGAAAGCCGCTGGCTCTTGGAACGGTGTTGAAGCAGAATATGAGGTGGTCTTGGATAATCCTCCTGAGAATCACTCGGGAACTTGGATTTATGTTCAGGAAAAGCTATGCGGCAAAATCCTTGAACATATCTTGCGACTTCAGCCGTTAGACAGAATCAATCTCGCTGACGAGGCGCTTGCCCGGGCGTATATCAGAGAGGAGCTTGGCCGATCTCGCAAAAGTATCGGTATGTTCCGCTTTAATACGGACCAATTTCCTGAAACATCTGAAGCAAAACTCTACACAGCATTGACGGGATATAAAATCTTTACCCCCACGACACCTGTCCTAAGAGGAATTCAGCCCGATATTATCCCTTCGGAACCTTTGGGATTGTTCGGCGGGCGATTGGCCGAGGCAGTGGAGGAAATCCTTGATTTAGAGAATGAAAGTTTCGGGGAACTTGATTTGGATGAAGTTTTGGATTTGCTGGATTGGGTAGGTGAATTTGACATTGCCGCGCCCTCACGAGAACTGTTGTCTCCTCATGTTCCCTCCCTAAGAAGCCTCGTGCGATTTAAAGACTACTGGATGAACGAGAGACATAATCTTGTATCGGGATATGACGCGAGCGAGGGTGCGTTATATGTGTTGTTCACATTGGTTCTGGCCCTCCATCCCCGCACCCCGGGCTTCTTCGCCATTGACAATTTCTGCCAGTCCATGAATCCGCGTCTGGCCAGGGGACTGACACGGCTTTTCTGCCGTCTCATGCTTGAATCCAACCCGCCTCGCCAAGCTTTGCTGACCACTCACAGCCCCCTCGTGCTGGATGGGCTCGATCTCCGTGATAACCGGATCCGGCTGTTTGCCGTTGATCGCAGCCACAACACAGGCGGAGCCACAAAGGTTTCCCGGGTCCGACTGTCGGATGAAGTCTTGGGAAAGGGTAAAAGGGGGATGCCCCTTTCACTGATGTGGAGCATGGGGCTTCTGGGCGGTGTGCCAGACATTTTATAGCAGAAAAGGTGGCGAACAACTGGGGCAAGGTGTGTGGCATCTGCTCACAAGCGAGGGCATTCAATGACAAATTGGTGTCACGGATGTCAGGGTATCGCCCGTGTCGCCCTAACGATGAAAAACGACTGGTTTAAAAAATGCTGGTTCTAGCGGATTTTGTGACCTCATGCGGGTAGCGGGCAGCTGCTACAGGTATCATTCCTCGCCTCTCGCCAGTCGCCCTTCGCCGCTCACCGCTTGTCTCAAAATCCGTTAGAGTCAGAAATGCTGATCATGACACCTTTTGGGAACCCTTCCTGTCCTGTCGGGCAGGCACGGGCAAAGGGGCACGGGCAGGGGTTCCGGATCGCGGTAAACAAAATATGGAATCAATACTCGAAGTTAAAAATCTGACCATGGACTTTGGGGGATTGCGCGCCTTGGATCATCTTGATCTGGATATCTCCGAAGGGCAGATCGTCGCCCTCATCGGACCGAACGGCGCGGGGAAGACCACATTCTTCAACTGCATCACAGGGATTTATCCCCCCACAAAGGGAGACATAGTGATCCGTTCGCGCCAGCGCGACAAAACAGAAAGGATCAACGGCCTGAAACCGAATCATGTCACCGAAAAGGGCATGGCCCGAACCTTTCAGAACATTCGCCTCTTTCCAGACATGACGGTACTCGAAAACGTGATGATCGGCCGGCACTGCCGCACATTTTCCGGGGTTGCGGGGGCCATATTCCGGGGAAAGGGGACCCTCAGGGAAGAGAGGAAAATCGTCGCAGACAGTTGCACGATCCTCGGAAAGATGGGGCTGTCGGATGCGGTGAACGAATTGGCGAAGAATCTTCCCTACGGCGCGCAACGGCGACTTGAAATCGCAAGAGCCATGGCCACTGAGCCGTTTCTCCTTCTTCTGGACGAGCCGGCCGCGGGGATGAATCCCTTGGAGACCAATGAGCTTGACGATCTGATTGTGGCAATCCGTGACAAGGAGGGGATCTCCATCCTGCTGATTGAGCATGACATGAAGCTGGTGATGAGCCTCTCAGACCGCATATTTGTCATGGATTATGGGAAGAAGATCGCACAGGGAACACCTGCGGAGATCAGAAGCAATCCCGCGGTGATAAAGGCATATCTGGGGGAGGATATTGATGCTTAAACTTGATCATGTACAGACCTTTTACGGAAATATTCACGCCCTCAGAGAGGTGAGCATGGATATCTCAGAGGGGGAGATCGTCACCCTGATCGGCGCGAACGGCGCGGGGAAGACCACGACGCTGATGTCCATCTCAGGCATTGTGCCCCCGAGATCAGGGGAGATATATTTCATGGACCAGCCGATCCATGACATGAGACCAGACAAAATCGTCTCGCTCGGGATCAGCCAAGTCCCCGAAGGGCGCCATATTTTTCCCTACCTGACCGTCATGGAAAATCTGGACATGGGCGCGTTTTTGAGGAAGGACAAGGCGGGCATCAAAGAGGACATGGCGTATGTGCTTGAACTCTTTCCGATCCTCGCGGAAAGACGGAACCAGTCCGGCGGCACGTTGAGCGGCGGGGAGCAGCAGATGCTGGCCATCTCCCGGGCGCTGATGGCCAGACCCCGTCTCCTCCTGCTTGACGAACCCTCTCTGGGACTTGCCCCGATCATCGTCCGACGGATATTCGAGATCATCAGGAAGATCAACACCGATCACAACACCACCATCTTTCTGGTGGAACAGAACGCGAACTTGGCCCTCAAAGTCGCACACAAGGGGTATGTGATGGAGAATGGTCGGATCACACTTGCCGATTCCGCGAAAAATCTCCTCTCAAACGAGGAGGTGAAGACCGCCTATCTTGGACTATGAACCAAGTTTTTTCTGATTATGGCGCTTTTCGGGGAGGCCGCTCTGCCCGTGGACGTGAGCTTGAACCCGAATCCCACGCCAGCAAGGAAAGACGGCAATCTGTGCAATCCGTATAATCCGCGGTTCGAATGCGAGGAAACAACACTTTGTTTGACATTCCAAGTTTTCCTTGATACCAGGGGAAACGCGTCAAGACGCAAGAAGGGCTGCCCAGTCATTGAGGTTGAAAGGCATTGAGTCTCAAATTGTGGAGGTTGAAGGGCAATGGGACCGCCCTTCCTGCACTCCCTTTGTTGAGCTCTCCCACACTTGAGCCGGCACCCTGAAAGCTTGCGTTGGATTTGGAGCCGGGGATTGATTTTG